>DASXPW010000413.1:0-4190 GCA_036493385.1 Pyrinomonadaceae bacterium | reverse complement strand
ACATCAAAGCTTCCGGCGACGCCAACGATGGTGACGGCCAATGTCGTGACCGCGATGCCGACAAGCAGGACCATCGGCTGAAAGATCCATTCGATGTCCATCAAGTAATGGCTGACAGTGAAAGACAACGCCAGCGCAAACACGGCACCGATCAATCCGGCGAGTACGCCCAGCAGCAAATATTCGGCGAGGATCATTCCGGCCAGCGTACGCCGGTTGGCGCCGAGCGTTTTCAGGATCGCGGTCTCGTAAATGCGCTGCGATTTCGTCAGCGCGATCGAGCCCATCAGGATCAATATTCCGCTCAAAATAACGAAAGACCCGACAAACGAAACGGCGAGCACGAAGTTGTTAATTAACTTTTGGACAGTTTCGATGATGTCGGCAATGTCAAACACCTGAACGTTTGGAAATCGGTCAAGGACCTCACGCTGGAGCCGCTGGCGGTCGGTCGCGGGCGCTCGCCGAAGCACCGATGCGGCAAATGTCTGCGGAGCCGATTCGAGAAAGCCCGGCCGAAAGACGAAGGCAAAGGCCGTGCGTGTGTTTCGAAGGTCGATCTTACGAATATTTTCGACGCGTGCGGTCAGCGTCCGGCCCGATACATTAAAGCTGATCGAGTCGCCGGGCGCGACGTGCAGCGATTTGGCGATGTCCTCCTCTACCGAAACCTCGGGCGTCGGATCTGACGCGTCGCTCCACCAAGAGCCGTCGATGACGGTCTCGTTGTCGTCGAGGTTCGACCGATAGGTCAGAGCGAACTCGCGGCCGATGATGCCTTGCTGTTGCCGGATCTCGCGGTTTTCGAAGTCGAAAGGCTTTCCATTAATGTATGCGATGCGGCCGCGGACGGTCGGTATCGATTGCGGCTTTTCACCCAACCTTTGCTGAATTATCTCGACAACGTCATTTACCTGGCTCTTTTGAATATCGACGAACAACAGACTCGGCAAGTGCGCGTTTTTCGTAAAGTCGAACTCGTGCATCAGATTGCCCTGCATCGTCTGCACGGTCAAAACAACGAAGGCTCCGAGGCCGACGGCGAGCAATATTATCCGAGTTTGGTTTCCGGGTCGATACAGCGAATTGATCGCTTGGCGTATGGTGAACGAGCTTAGACCGCGAACCTTTCTTAGCAGACGCGTCAATAACGCCGCCGCGAGATATAAAACCGCCGAAGTCACAAACAGTCCGCCGAGAAAAAATGCGCCGACTTTTAACGAACCAGCCTGCCAAACGGCCAACGCCAGCAATGCGGCCAGCGTCAGCGCTCCGACGAGCCATTTCGATCTATCGAGTCGATCAAGGCTGGCGTTGTTCTCATCGCGAAGCAGCAGCCGCGGTTTGATCTGTCTGATCTGCAGCAGCGGCAGCGCGGAAAACAGCAGCGAGATCATCACGCCGAGAATGACGCCCTGGCCGACCGTCGACAGGCTCACGCCATACGTCATCTTGGCTGGCAGATCATCGCCAAATCGCCATTTGGCAAACCATAATGCGCTCTGCGCGAGAACGACGCCGAACAAGCTGCCAACGAGCCCAAGCGTTAAGATCTGCAAGAGATAAACCGTGATGATCTTTCCGCCGCCGGCGCCGAGGCATTTCAAAACCGCGACGGTCTTTCGTTTTTGCTCAATGAACGCGCGGGCGACATTCCAAACGCCGACGCCGCCCAGAACGAGTATCAGCAGACCTGTGAGCGCGAGATAATTTTCCATCCGGACAAACTGCTCGCTTAAATTTTCCTGCTGTTCGCGATACGACGCGACAGTGATCGTCGTCCCTTTCAACGCTTCGCGAAGCTGTTTCACAAGCTCGGTCGGATTGTCCGATGTTCGAAAGAGGATCCGGCGCCGGACGCGACTCGAGTTTCGCGTTATTCCCGCGTCGTCAAAGGCCTTTTTCTCAATGAAAACGCGCGGCCCAAGTCTGAAGCCGCTGGAGCCGCCGGGCTCTTCGTCAAAGATGGCGCGTATCTGAAATTCGCCTTCGCCGATCTTTATCTTGTCGCCGATCTTAACGTTAAGCTGTTCGAGTAAAACGCGAGCGACGACCGCCCCGTTGTTTTGCAAGAGAGCGAAATCGAACGGCTTGCCGTCGGCCAATTCAAACGTCCCAACCAGCGGAAACGGCGGTTCGATGCCTTTGAGTTCGACAAACTCAATGCTCTCATTCGACGCATCGACCGGGCGGGCCATCAGCGCGGTCGTGATCGCCTCGTTTCTGGCTTCGACGATCCCGCTTCTCTTAACGACATCCTCGATCTTTGCAATATCGGCCGGCGTGAAATCATTTGTCGAGCTGACCTCGACATCCGCCGTCATCAATGCCCGAGCATCGACGCCGACGACCTTCGTGATGTTTTGTATCAGCGAACGCAGCGCGACGACCGAACCTACGCCAAGCGCGATGCATAAAAAGAAAAATAACAGCCGCCGCCACGATGAGCGGATCTCTCTGCGGGTAAGGTTGAAGATGAACATCATCGATTCGCTGAGTCGCTTTCAACCCTCCCATCTCTCAAAACGATCTGCCGCTGGGCCCGTGAGGCGAGTGATTGATCATGCGTCACCAGCACGAGCGTGACATTATTTTCGCGATGGAGGTCCTTCATCAGGTCAAAAATGTGCATGCCGTTTTTCGAGTCGAGATTCCCTGTCGGCTCGTCCGCGAGCAGTATCGTCGGCCGATTGGCGAACGCGCGCGCGATGGCTACGCGCTGCTGTTCGCCGCCCGAAAGCTCAGCCGGGTAATGATGCCCGCGGTTGGAAAGGTCGACCGCATCCAGAAGCTTCTCAGCCCTTGAACGCGCGTCCGGCAAACTCCGGATCTCCATCGGAATAAGAATATTTTCAAACGCCGTAAGGCTTGGGATCAAATGAAACGACTGAAAGACAAAGCCGATCTTTTCGCTGCGGATGCGGGCAAGCTCGTCCTCGCCAAGCGATGTTATCTCGTCGCCGTCGATCGCGATCGTGCCGCTTGTCGGTGCGTCGAGACCCGCGATCAGGCCGAGCAGTGTCGATTTGCCGCTTCCAGATGCACCGATCACCGCGACGAACTGACCGTCAGGAATATCGATGGATACATTATCGAGGATCGTTAGTCGACCATCGCCCGAACTGACGGTTTTGGTGAGGCTGCGGATATTTATCATAATGGGCCCGGTAGTTGTAAATACGAAAGTACAAGGTAGCAAAGTTCTTGACTTTATTCCGATTTGCCCATCGAACACCGGCTCAACTTCGCGCATCAAACGAATTGATTCGAGCGTATAACCACGTGCATGCGTAGACCAGTCAGAATTTTTGGTGCATTTGTCATAGCCGTCCTCGGCTTTTGGCTTGTCGGATGCGGTGCGGCCAAGCACTCGTCGGCTTCGGCGGTGAACAGGCCTCTCGTCCTGCCTGAAACCTCGAGCGGCAAACCTAAGATCGTCGCTTTCGGCGACAGCCTTACTGCGGGCTTTGGCTTGACGGAAAACGAGTCTTACCCTTACCTGCTGCAGCAAAAATTAAAGGCCGATGGATTTGATTACGAGGTCGTCAACGCGGGCGTCTCCGGAGATACAAGCCAGGGCGGACTGGAGCGTATCGATTGGGTGCTCGGAATGGATAACGTAAAAATTGTTGTCCTCGAACTCGGCGCAAATGACCTGCTTCGCGGCATCCCTGTCGCGAAGATGAGATCGAACCTCGACCAGATGATCGCAAAGGCCCAGTCAAAGGGGATCAAGGTCCTGCTATGCGGCATGCTCGCCCCGCCGACGATGGGCAGCCAATACCAGCATGACTACATCGAGACGTTTCCCGACCTGGCGGATAAGTATCACACGGCGTTTCTTCCGTTCTTGCTCGACAACGTGGCTCTGAAAAAAGAGCTGAACCAGGCCGACGGCATCCATCCCAACGCCGAGGGCGAAAAAATAATGACAGATAATGTCTACAAAGAGTTGAAAAAGATGCTCTAATTTGTTGTAGAATCCTTAAAGGCAATATTTCCAGTATTTAGCTGGCTAACGAACACGGGAGGAATACTTAATGAGATCGTTGATTTTGTCCGGGCTGTTGCTATTTGCGATGGCCGTTTGTGTTTTTGGACAGACCGCCGCACTGCCCAGATCGAATGACTCAACCTCGCCGCCGGCCTCAACCACGCCGGCGAAACCCCAGGACACGCCATACGTCCGG
>DASXPW010000412.1:0-2029 GCA_036493385.1 Pyrinomonadaceae bacterium | reverse complement strand
GTTCGAAAAACGGTATATTTCTCTTTTCGAAGCGGATAAAGTATTGTCTTTTCTTTATATTTGACGCCTTGCGAAAATACCTAAAATTCATCATTCTGGCCCTCTTTGCCGTCCTGATCCTGTGGTTTTTTGGGCGAAATCTCGATTGGCAGGAGGTCAGTCAGAGCCTCCGTCGTGCGGACCCTGTCTATATCATCATTTCGGTACTGGTTATCTGTCTCGGCTATTTGCTGAGGGCGATCCGCTGGCAGGTTCTGCTCGAGCCGATCACGAAGAGCAGCCTTAAGGAGCTATTTGCGACGACGACCGTCGGTTTTGCGGCGATCTTCCTGATCGGCCGCGCTGGCGAGATCGTCCGGCCGATGTGGCTGCCGATGCGGGACCATCGCGTCAGGCCGTCGGCCGCGCTGGTGACGCTCGTTCTGGAGCGAATTTTCGATCTGGCGGCGCTCGTTGCCTTTTTTGCTTTCAATCTGCTCTGGATGTCGCCGCCGCCGGGCCGCGAAGCGGATTTTCAATTTATCGAATGGATCGGTTGGGCGATGCTGGCGGGGATGGTGGTCGGCTTTGTCTTTCTGATCGTCTATCACCGAAGCTCGGAACGCTTCATCTCGTGGTTTGACCGTTTTACGACCCGGCGATGGATACACGCGGGGCTGCAGCGCGTGATGGTCAGCATCCTAAGGCAGCTTGCGTCGGCGCTCGACATTCTTCGCGACTGGCGCGAGATGTTTTGGCTCATTTTTTGGACGCTCGCCCTATGGCTGTCGATCGCGATCCCGACCTGGCTTGTTTTGTTGGCATTCAACACGCCATTCAGCTTTGTCGATTCGCTGTTCATTATGGGGCTCGCCGCCTTAAGCTCGGTCGTGCCGACGCCGGGCGGCGCAGCGGGTGCGTTTCACACCGCGACGGCCGCAAGCATTCTGCTGATCAAACCAAACATCCGGACCGAAGACGCTGCGGCGATGGCGATCGTAATGCATCTGGTGTATTTCGCACCGGCAATTATTTTCGGTTTGTATTATTATTTCCACGGCGATATCAGCATCGCCCGATTTCGAAGCCTTATATCAAGCGAAAGTGCCGTCGAGGAGATCGAGTCGGATTCGCCGGACTTTGAAAAGTAGGTTGGCTGTTGGCAGTTCGTGTCTCGCGCGTAGTTCCGATCTTTTGCAGGTTAGGAGCCGGAGTAGTTTTGATGCATCTCTTTGTGTCCTCTGTGTCACCTTTGTGCCCTTTGTGTTAAATCGATCTTTAAACACAGAGAACACGGAGCAAAGACACAAAGTACACAGAAGAGGAGCTTCTAACGAGTGAACCGAAGCCGGCTGAAGGCGGGACTCAGAACACTATGCTTTGTCCATTTTGCGGAAATCTTGAAGACAAGGTCGTCGACTCTCGCGAATCGAGGGAGGGTGCATCGATCCGTCGCCGGCGCGAGTGCCTGAATTGCGGCCGGCGATTCACGTCCTATGAGCGGATCGACGAGATACCGTATATGGTCGTCAAAAAGGACGGCCGGCGTGAGGCGTATGACCGGAACAAGATATTGGGCGGTCTGCGTCGCGCCACGGAAAAGCGGCCAATATCGGTCGCGCAGCTTGAGTCGATCGCCGACCAGATCGAAAAGGTCGTCCAGGACTCTGGCGACCGCGAGGTTTACACAACCGAGATCGGCAAGATCATCATGCGGCGGCTGAAAGCTCTTGATAAGGTCGCGTATGTAAGGTTTGCGTCTGTCTATTTGGAATTTGAAGATGTCTCAGAATTTATGACCGAGTTGAAAGATTTGGTCCAATCCCGCCGCGCAGCTCCCAAGAAGAAAAAAGGTAAGAGATAAAATTCCGTCCCCGCTGACTGTCGCACCTGACGTTCGATGCGGAATGTGTCGTCGCCACTCTACGCCGCATACTCTGGACTTACAGGAACGCTTTGCGGCTTCTTTGCGATCTTGGCGTGAGCGAAGTCGGTTTCACGCAAAGCTCGCAAAGGACGCAAAGAGGAATCGACGTTAACGAGGCATTTG
>DASXPW010000411.1:0-3173 GCA_036493385.1 Pyrinomonadaceae bacterium | reverse complement strand
TTACGAGCGATCTGACCGATGTGGAGCGAATGTTTGCGGTTGAACGAACCGATGGAGCGGCAGCGAAATGAAAATCAAGTGGGCAGTTATCGTATTTTTCGGCTTGACTGTGGCGGCGAGTGGTCAGCAGAATCCGGCGCTGCGCGATGAACTACTTCAGATGGAAAAGGTTGACCAGGATGTGAGAGTGAAGTGCGCTAATGGGACGGGTGACGAGCAGGTGAAATGTCTCGCTGAGATCTCAAAGACGATCGACGAGCCAAATACAAAACGCCTCGAACAGATATTCGATCAGATCGGTTTTCCGAACACGGCGAAAGTTGGCAAAGACGGCTTGCAGGCGTTTATGACGCTGCTACAGCACGCGACGACGGACGGTTTGCGTGTTCGAGCTTTGAAGCCGATCACGAAGGCGTTCAAGAACAAAGAGATGCCGCCGATGGCGTATGCCAATTTCGTAGATCGGCTCAGGCTTCATAAAGGGAAAAAGCAGTTGTACGGGTCGGGTTTCGAATTTAAAGACGGCAAAATGGTCCTGAGCCCAACGGAAGATCTCAAGAACCTAGAAAAGCGACGAGCAAAGATCGGTCTTCCGCCGATGGCCGAAGCGATAAAGATGATGAAAGAGTTGTATCATTTGGAGGTCATCTATCCCTAAACCAAATATGTCGTCATTTTACGAGGTCATGATCGAGCGGCACTTTTCGAGTGCCCACCAGTTACGCGGGTACAAGGGAAAGTGCGAGAACCTGCACGGGCATAATTACAAGATAGAGATCTTTGCCAAGGGTGCGGAGCTTAACAATATCGGGCTGCTGATAGATTTTGTGGATCTTAAAAAGGCAGCCGATGATGTCGTTAAATATTTCGATCATAGAAATATCAACGATCTGCCGCCGTTTGACGAAGAGCTGAATCCATCGGCAGAAAACCTGGCGCGGTTCATTTTAGAGTACCTGAACCGCCACGTCGGCGACGAACGTGTAAGAATCCACAAGGTCCGCTGTTATGAAACGCCGACGAGCGTCGCGACGTATCAGATCGAGTAGGCACGATGCTTACACGCTTATTATCGACCCCCGTGTGATCGTGATTGTGCGGTGGGAAACCGAAGACACCGAAGCCGAATTGAATGCAGAAAGCAAAAGCGGCTGCAGATCTTAGTGAGCTTCAGCCGCTTCTTCGAGAAATGGTCGGGGCGAGAGGATTCGAACCTCCGACCTCACGGTCCCGAACCGTGCGCTCTACCAGGCTGAGCCACGCCCCGATAAGTCAAGAAACGAGTTTAGGCGAGTAAGAATGGTAAGTCAAACTTCTCAGTCCTCGCTTGCACTCGCGTCGCCGCGGCGCCTGCCGTATCGATGTCGCAAGAACTCGATAAGCGGCGGCAAAAGCGACAGCGCCACGACGACGATCACAACCTTTTCTATATGGTCTTCGAGCTTGATATTTAAGGCCCTCTCGATAAGGCCACCGAGAAAATAGCCGGCCAGAACCATACTCGTTATCCATAACAATCCGCCGATGATGCTAAACGGCAGATATCGCGAATAGGGCATCTCGGCTGCTCCGACCACAAGCGGCGCAAAGGTCCTGACTATCGGAACAAACCGAGCGAGAACGACTGTTTTAACGCCATATTTCTCAAAAAAAGCATGGGCCTTTTGCACGCGGCTGGGCTTGAAAATGCGTGAACTCTCTCGATTAAACAGAGTCTTTCCCATGAACCGGCCGGTCCAGTAGCCGGTGTTGTCTCCGATGACCGAACCGAGAAAGAACGCGATCATTACCAACCAGAAATTCAGCTTTTCAGCCGCCGCAAACAACCCCGAGACCACTAGAAGGGAATCGCCGGGCAGAAAAAAACCGACGGCTAATCCCGTCTCGGCAAAGATCACGAACCACAATCCGAGATAGACATAGCCGCCCAAAAAGGCGAGCATCCAGTCGATGAGAAATTTCGGATTGAGAAAGTCGCGAAGGGTGTGAAAAAGGTCGATAAGCGAATCCATGAAGAAGTTGGTACTAAATGAAAACTAATAGATAGATCTCAAGCGCGTTTTCTTCGGAATAACTGAAAACTGAAAGCTGATAACTGAAAACTGTTCTCGAATGTCATGATTGCGGCCGCCAGCCATGCTCACCGATCAGCGGCACAAAAGCACACGGCCCGAAATTCTGGGCTTCAATTCCGCTTTCAGTTTTGATCACACGAACAAGGTCCTGGTTTTTTGGATCGGGGCCAACGGGTATAACCAGTCGGCCACCCGTCCGAAGCTGATCCAAGAGCGGTTGAGGTATCTCAGGTCCGCCGGCCGCAACCAGGATGGCGTCATATGGCGAATAGGCTTCCCATCCGAACGTGCCGTCGTCGGTCTTGAGCGAGACATTGTATATACCGAGCCTTTTCAACCGATCGCGTGCTTCGGCGGCAAGATTTGGAAGCCGTTCAACCGCGAAGACAGCGCGCGATAGTGATGCTAAAACGGCCGTCTGATACCCGGTGCCGGCTCCGATCTCCAACGCCTTGTCACGACGAGTCAATTCCAGGATCTCGGTCATCCGAGCAACGATGTACGGCTGCGAGATGGTTTGCCCACTCGCGATCGGGAGCGCATTGTCCTTGTAGGCCTGAGCCTGGAGCGCCTGTGGGACGAATAGGTGCCGCGGCAATTTGTTCATCACATCCAAAACGCGCGCGTCCGCGATCTTATAATGGTCGCGCAAACGCTCGACCATTCGCCGTCGCGGTATCGCGAATTCGTCCATGATGTCTGCGCGTGACGCGCTGCTATTGGTCACGAGGAAATTATAGATTCGGTCGGAATTAATTGCTAACGGTCTACGATCTTAATGAGCAGCCTTACGATCGTACCCAGTAGACCAGTGCGATCGCGGCAAAAAGGATCAATGCAATGAGCAGCGCCGCGTAGATCACACCGGGAAAGGCGCGGCTTCGCGGCGGAGCGGCCACTGTCTGTTCGGGCTCAAGCCCGGGTGAGATATTAGATCGTTCCGCCGGTTCGTCCGCAATAGGCGGAAGCTCCTTTGCTTTCGTGGAATACGCCAATTCACGGGCCTCCTCGGTCGAGAGATTTCGACCGATCTCGTGATTTATCGCGAACTCTTCTCGTGACACCGCAGCCTTTAGCTTCCCCTGGTAGGCGTCGCGG
>DASXPW010000410.1:0-5285 GCA_036493385.1 Pyrinomonadaceae bacterium | reverse complement strand
CGCGAGAAGTAGAGCCATGCGATCGCGGAGACGGCGAGAACGAGAACTACCGGTGCGAGAATTAGCCACGCTCCGACCGATCGCGACTCTCGATAGAGCCGTCGGGCAAAACTTCCCGTAGAGGTGCCGGCTTCTATGAGCCCGCGGGCATTGGTCAGCTCGATGCGGATTTCGTCCATGCTCTGTGGCCGATCGGCGCGGCGTTTTTCGAGGCATTGTGCGACGAGACGCGAGACGCCTGTTGGAATCCCGGAGCGGATCGATGAGACGCTTGCCGGATCGGTCTTCAGGATGTTGCTTATGACCTCGGTGCTGCTCTGCCCGACAAACGGTTTTGCACCTGTGAGGGCTTCGTACATGACGACACCCAGGCTGAATATGTCGGTGCGATGATCAACATCGCTTCCTTTGGCCTGCTCGGGTGACATGTAAGACGGGGTCCCAACGATCAGGCCCGGTTTTGTGATCGAGATATCCCGGCCGTTGGCAAGAGGCGACTGATCGGCAAACTGCGCGAGACCAAAATCAAGCAGTTTTGGCTGGCCTTCGGTAGCGATCATTATATTGCCCGGCTTCAGGTCGCGGTGAATGACGCCCTTGGCATGCGCATGGCCAAGTGCGCTCGTAACCAACACGAAAATATCGAGAAATTGCTTTACGTCCATTCCACCCGGCACTGCGACAGGGTCGAGCGTGCGGCCCTCGACATACTCCATCGTGATAAATGTTCGTGAGTCAGCTTCCTCGACAGAATAGATCGTCGCGACGTTTGGATGATTAAGACTGGCGGCAGCGCGGGCTTCGGTCCGAAGGCGTTTGAGAAGATGCGGATCGGATGCGTACCGGTCAGGCAGCTTTTTCAAGGCCACCATCCGCCCGAGACGGGTGTCGGTTGCTAGATAGACGTCGCCCATGCCGCCGCGTCCGATGCTTTTTTCTATGCGATATGGGCCGAGGAACGTCCCAGTAAGGGTCGGCATTTCCGAGATCTCGCCAACGATATTTTCGACAATAGGTCTCTCAATGAAATCGCCCGCTTTATCATGGGCCGAAAGGAGTGATCCGACCTCGGCGGCCAGATTTGAGTCGTTTTCACAGGCCGCGAGGATGTACCGCCGCCGCTCGTCGCCATCGAGCGCAACGGCCTCGCTGAAGATCCTGCTGATCAGCTCCCAGCGTTCGGCTTTCATACTAGTTTTCCGAAAGCTCGCGGAAAAGCCACGCCCGCGCGACGCTCCAGTCGCGCCGCACGGTCCGTGGCGACACATCAAGCGTCTCGGCGACCTGTTCTTCCGTCAAGCCCGCAAAATATTTGAGTTCCACGATACGGCTCAGTCGCGGATTGGCCGAAGAGAGTCGTGTCAGCGCTTCGTCGAGGGCGACGAGGTCCGTGTCCGACTCGTCGGCCGCCGCGACACGCTCGTCGAGAGTGATCCGGAGCCGGCCGCCGCCACGCTTTAGACTGTTCCGGCGGCGCGCCGCGTCGACCAAAATGCGTCTCATCAATGTCGCCGCAACCGCAAAGAAATGCGTCCGGTTCTGCCAGTCAATACCCTGCGCGTCTATCAGTCTCACAAAAGCCTCGTTAACGAGCGCACTCGCCTGAAGCGTGTTCGCGGGGTTCTGTCGCCGCATGAAATTTCCTGCGATCCGGCGCAGTTCGCCATAAACGGCCGGGATCAGCCGATCAAGCGCAGCTTCATCACCATTACCCCACGCAATGAGAAGCTGTGTGACCTCCGGGGACTTCGGGGGCAGTTCCGTCATAAACGTCCGGTTTTTAAGGGAAAATCCGGCTAATCTTACCATACGCTCAGCCGGCAAAATAAGTTTTTCGAATCTATTTGTCCTGTTTTGTCCACGTCCTTCGTTTTCTGAGGTGAAGAATTGAAAAATGGGTCGCTTTTGCGGCCCGGACCGTGTCAGGTTTTATTTGTCGTAGATCGAAAATCAGGGAGTCAACATGCACAAGAGGGTGGTTCATTTTTTCGCATTTAGCATTGCAATTTTCGCGATAGGTTGCGCCGGCATCTCCGCGCAGGGTGTCGTTCGACAGGCGTCGGGAGCCGATCCTGCATCGATCCAGGCTGCGGTCGATCAATTTCGGGCCGATCTCGGCCCGCTCAACACAAACACCAGGCAGACATTCTCGACAGGCCGACGAGAGATCAATTGGGACGGCGTCCCTGAAGGAGCTTCGGCGCCAAACTCCTTGTCGCCGGACTTTTTCAACTTTAACAGTCCCCGCGGTGTGATGTTCACGTCCACGGCTGGACCTGATCTCCGAGGAGTGATCGCACAGCCGTTTTTGGTCAGCTCAAGCGCCGCCAGCGGCGTCCCCGTTCGCTTCGGAAATCTTAATCCAACATACACAAACGAGTTTCAGGCATTTTCAGAACAGAAGATCTTTGCGCCGACCCCGGGCAGCAATGTCATAGAGATAACGTTTTTTATTCCGGGAACGAACATTCCAGCGACCGTCAGCGGATTCGGTGCGGTATTTTGCGACGCGGACACGCCGGCAACGCATATGCAGTTTTATGATCAAAACGGGCGTATCCTGCTGCAGCCAAGCGATCCGGTGGTGAGCCCGGACAAAGGCCTGGCTTTTCAGGGTGTCTCATTTAATGACGGCACCAGGATCGCGCGGGTCGTAATGGTACTCGGAAATACACCGTTGAGTCTGACCAACACAGACGGCGTAAACGGCGTCGATGTTGTCGCAGTTGACGATTTTATCTATGGAGAACCGCACGCACTGGAACATCATTCGGCGGACTTTGACGGCGATGGGTCACCGGATCTTTCGGTCTTTCGGCCTTCGTCCGGTCAGTGGTTCATTCTTAACAGTGGATCGAATACCGTCAGAATTACGCAATTTGGGCTGAATGGCGACGTTCCGGTCGATGCCGATTTCGACGGTGACAGGCGAAGCGACATCGCGGTGTTTCGTCCGTCAACAGGCACCTGGTTCAGTCTAAAAAGCTCGAACGGGCAGTTTTCCGCGATCCATTTTGGTTTGGCCGGGGACAAGCCCGTACCAGGCGATTATGACAAGGACGGCCGAACCGACATCGCCGTCTGGCGTCCGTCGATCGGCGATTATTTCATTTTGAAGAGTTCAACCGGTCAGGCGTCCGAAACGCATTGGGGCCTGAACGGGGACATTCCGATCGGCGCAGCAAAGTAATTTTTGCGAACAAGGGGCGGGTAGTAGGGACAAATGAAAAGAGCGGGAACAGATCTCTGTCACCGCTCTTTTCTCTGCTCGATATGATCGAAGCGATCAGCTCTTTCTTAATTCCGTGAGGACTTGTTTCGCGACAGCCTTCAAAGTATCGAAAACTCCCGTGCCGTCGGCCGCGACTGCCTCGAAGACGGGCTCGTCTTTTTTCAATAGCTCGGCTGTAAGTTCGTCGACCGGCACGGCGCTTGGCAGGTCGCGTTTGTTTAACTGCAATACATAGGGAAGCTGCATCAGATCGTATCCCTGCGTTTTCAGGTTATCTACCAGGTTCTCCAGCGATTCGACGTTTGCGTCTATTCGCTCTTCCTGACTGTCCGCAACAAAAACTACGCCGTCAACGCCTTTCAAAATGAGCTTTCGAGAGGCGTCATAGTAAACCTGTCCCGGAACGGTATAGAGATGGAACCGCGTTTTAAAGCCGCGAACCGTCCCTAGTTCAAGCGGCATGAAATCAAAGAAGAGCGTGCGGTCAGTTTCGGTGGCGAGGCTGATGAGCTTGCCTTTCGCCGCCGGCGAGGTCGAGTCGTAGATGTACTGCAGGTTTGTCGTCTTTCCGCACAGGCCCGGACCGTAATAGACGATCTTGCAGTTGATCTCGCGCGATGCGTAGTTAATGAACGTCATGGGCTTAGTTAAAAAGATTGTCTATGTCTTCGTCGGATATTTCCGCAAAGAATGCGTCGTTGCTGGCGCTCAGCGCGGCCGAGCTTGCAATGATGTCTTCGAGAATACGTGCGACCTCGAAACTCGCCCGCTTTGAGCGGATCTTGATCAATCCAAGAGTCGATCGTCCGTCAAAAACAACCACAAGCAGGCTGCGTCCGATCACACTTATAAAAATGCTTTCGCGTTCTCCCTCGTGAACGACTGCCGGGAAAACGTCTTCGCCGATAAGCTGCGCCATACTGGTTGTCGCAGCGACATTACCGGCCGCCAGCGATGAAAAGCTGGTCGTGTCCATATCGCCGATATCGCCATGAAACGCGATGGGCTGTCCGTCGCGGTCTACCAGAAAGACAACCCGTGCGGCGCACTCAACGCAGAGTCGAGCGAGGACGGTTTTCAGCTTCTGAAACTGATGTTCCTGTAAGATAAAGGGCGTTTCTGCCATTAGATTGGTGACCTGCTGTGGCGAGGTAAGGCGTTAAGTCAGGGTCTAGTATGGTTTTCCAGGTGACGCGGCCAGGGCGGGTTCCGGCGAATGGCCGCTTTATAAAATTAACATATTGCGGAATTTAACTTCAAGTGTTTTTTAATGTTGATATTTATTGAACAACATTCAGGCTCAGACGGCGGTGATGCTTGCCGCCAGGCCCGAATTTCGATAACTTTTCTTTATCGATGAAACAAACCATGAATATTGATTCAGGAACCGACCGTTTCGATCGGCGAATTTGACGCTATCCGGCATGCATACGGCGTAAGCGTTGTTTATACTAACGTTTTGAGTGACGGCGAAACGGTCCGGCTCGCGCCGGAGCTGCTTGTAGAAGCGGTATTGATACGTGCGGTCTTGGCCGAAGCCGCCGCCGCTTGAATACATCGTTGTTTATGCACAGCTAAAATATGGAAGCTTCGGAATCGCGCGGCGAACCGCTCGATATTTTGATCCTCGCGGCCGGTTTGGGCACGCGCATGCGCTCTAACACGGCGAAGGTTCTGCATCTACTGGACGGCAGGCCGCTCATTACGCACGTTTGCCACACCGCGGCGTCGCTGGCGCCACGAAAGGTGTACGTTGTCGTCGGACATCAAGGCAAAGAAGTAGAAGTGGCAGTCGCGCAGGAAATGCCGCCTGAGCAGACTGTCTTTGTGCCCCAAAAAGAGCAGCGTGGGACGGGAGATGCCGTCAACGCCGCCCGCGAATTTCTTGAGAATGATGATGCGGTGCTGCTGGTGTTGTCCGGCGACGTTCCGGTGATCAGGGCTGAGACTTTAGCGACACTGGTCCAGCTTCATCGAAAACATCGCGGTAAAGGAGCGGCGTGTACGATATTAACTGTCAAACTGAAGGACCCGACTGGTTACGGACGCATCG
>DASXPW010000409.1:0-12311 GCA_036493385.1 Pyrinomonadaceae bacterium | reverse complement strand
TGTTTACGAAGCCTATGCGAACGCCCTCAAAGACAAAGCGATCTGGATCGTACACGGTGAGAAGGACGAGAGCATACCCGTCGAGCAGGCGAGAAATATGGCTGCTGCTTTAAAAGCTGCGGGAGACACAAAGGTCGTCTACAACGAACTTCCAGGTGTTGGACATGGATCAGTAGTTCCGGCATTTTCCGACGTGAAATTGTTTGAGTGGCTGAGAAACCAACACCGCTGAGAATCTTAATGAATCTATTTGACCTAACAAAGGCATTGATGGAAATCCCGTCTGTTTCCGGCAATGAAAGAGCGGTCGGTTTTTTCCTCCGTGATCATCTCGAATCGCTCGGCTGGTCAGTGAAGTTGCAGCCCGTATCTGAAAGCCAGAATAACGTTATCGCCACGCTGAACAACAAACCTCGGATATGGCTCTCGACCCATATGGACATAGTGCCGCCTTTTATTCCGCCGACCGAAGATGAAGAGAAGATCTACGGCCGTGGAGCATGCGATGCAAAGGGAATAATCGCCGCGCAGATCACCGCGGCGGAGCAGTTAAGAACGGAGGGAGTGCAAAACATTGGATTGCTCTACACCGTCGAAGAGGAACGCGCCTCGACCGGTGCCAAGGCGGCAAATCTGCACCCTCTGGCGGCGACATGCGAGTATATGATCAACGGGGAGCCGACCGACAACGATCTGGCGATCGGATCGAAAGGAACCTTTCGGCTAAATATACAAACGAAAGGCAAGGCTGCCCACTCGGCATATCCGGAGGAAGGCGATTCGGCGATCGAAAAGTTGCTTGATATTTTGGATGACATTCGACACACAAAATTTCCGAACGACGAATTTTTTGGCGAGACGACGGTAAATATCGGGACAATAGAAGGCGGTGCCGCGCTAAACGTGATCCCGCCGACGGCCGAGGCAGGTTTGGCGATAAGACTGACGACCAAAAAACAGCCGATCGAGGACGCTTTGCGCAGCATTGTTCGCGACCGAGGCGAGATCGAAATTCTTTCATTCAGCGACCCCGTCAAGATGTTCGAGGTCGACGGATTCAACAAGAAAGTTGTTCGCTTCACGACAGACATTCCTCACATGCCGAACTGGAAAAATCCATTGCTATTAGGGCCCGGCTCGATCCTTGTAGCTCACACTAAAGATGAATTTGTATTGAAAAAAGATCTCGAAATCGCGGTTTCGTTGTACATTGGATTGGTAAGAAAATTGCTGCTATGAACTCAAAATATTCTTTCTCGAAAATGAACGAGCCAGACGCTCGCGAGATTCTCGCTTGGCGTTACGAGGCGCCTTATGATTTCTACGATCCAAAGGATGAAGATCTTGACACCGACCTTCAAACTTTGCTCGGGCTTGCGGATAATTACATGACAGTTCGCGATGCAGAGGGGTCGCTCGTCGGCTACTATTGCTTCGGATTTGACGCGCAGATATCGGGTGGCGACTATTCCGAAAACGCTCTGGACATTGGTTGTCATGCGCGTCCCGATCTGCTGGGGACAGGTCTCGGAGCGTCCTTCATCGCAATGGCGATCGATCTCCTATGGCTGTTTTTTCCCGGCCAAGAACAGGTCCGCACGACTGTGGCCGCGTTCAACGCGCGGGCGCTCCAAGTCTGCGAGACTGCTGGTTTTGTTCAGACACAAGAATTCACGCACGAGAATGGTGTTGAGTTCACGGTGTGGACAAAGAAAGTTTAGTTTGCCGCTGCCATGAAGATAGCGCTTATCGGCACGGGCAATATGGGCGAGATTGTTGACTCCTTCGCTCGCCGCGCCGGGCATGGGGTTACGGTCTCGATCGATGAATCGCAGCGCGGACTTAGCGCGACTGATCTGGCGGCCGTCCTATCCGGTGTGGATGCGACGATAGATTTCTCAGCCTCCGCAGCCGTTCTGCGAAATGTAGAGGGCTGTATGATGGCCCATGTCCCGCTTGTCGAAGGGACGACCGGATGGAATGATCAGCTCGGCACGGTGCGTGAGCTTGTGACGCAGCATGACGGCGTGTTTGTTTACGGCGCTAATTTCTCGATCGGCGTTAACCTTTTCTATCGCGTCACCGAGTTTGCGGCCGACTTGTTTTCACGGTTTCGTGACTATGAGGCCTTCATCGAGGAACAGCATCATTCAAGAAAAAAGGACGCTCCAAGCGGCACGGCCCTGAAGCTAAAAGAAATCGTTGCTCGACACACCGACAAGCCATTTGGAGTATCTTCGACACGGGCCGGCAATATTCCGGGCACGCATCGAGTGGGATTTGATGGGCCGACCGATCAGGTCTTGTTAGAGCACGTGGCGCGGTCGCGCGAAGGCTTCGCTGCCGGCGCGATGATGACTGCCGAATGGATCGTCAATAAAAAAGGCATTTACGAGTTCAGCGAAGTAATGGACGAGATACTGTCATGACTATGCGTTTAGATTGGATGCGCGGTTGCGCGACGGCACTCGTTACGCCGTTTAGAAGGGACGGCTCGCTTGACGAGGACTGCTTTCGTCGACTTGTCGAACGGCAGATCAAGGGCGGCGTCAAGCTGCTTGTTCCATGTGGTACGACGGGTGAGAGCGTCACAATGGATGAGGCAGAGCGGCTTGCGGTGATCGGCTCAACGGTCGAAGTTGCAAAAAAGTTAAAAGCTCGCGTGATCGCCGGAACCGGCAGCAACAATACCGCAGCGACGATCGACTTTACGCGAAAAGCGCGCGAGGCCGGTGCCGACGCTGCTCTGATCGTCGCTCCGTACTACAACAAACCGACCCAGGAAGGCATGTTCGCCCATTTTTCGGAGATCGCGAAGTCGGTAAAGGGCTTTCCGATCATGCTCTACAACGTTCCGGGCCGAACATCGTCGAATATTTCAGCGGCGACGACGCTGCGCCTCGCTGAAAAACACGAGAATATCGTCGCTACTAAAGAAGCATCGGGAAACTTTTCGCAGATAATGGAGATCCTGAAAAACCGTCTGAAAAATTTCCGCGTGTTCTCGGGCGACGACGCCGTAACGCTGCCGCTGATCTCACTCGGTGCGGACGGGTTGGTCTCGGTCGTCTCAAACGAGTTGCCAAAGGAAACGTCTCGCATGGTGGAGAACGCGCTCAAAGGAGCTTTCACATCGGCGCGAAATATTCATTACAAGATCTTGCCGCTTATGGAGGCAAACTTTATCGAGTCGTCGCCCGCGCCGTGCAAGTTTGCAATGAAGGAAATGGGTCTGCTGGAAGAAAACCTGCGATTGCCGATCGTGCCGGTAACCAGCCCGTCGCGAGAGAAGCTAAAAACCGCCATGAAAGCCAGCGGAATCTAACAGTTTCCCTCCGGAATAACTGAAAACTGATAGCTGAAAACTGATAACTGTTCTTCAATGCTTAAGGATAAAATCGAATCAATTTTAGAGAAGACGGAGTTTGATGCGGCAGACCGCGCGGTGTTCGATGAGTTTCGGGCTGGTTTGCGAAACGGGCAAATACGAGCCGCCAGGAAGGATAAGGACGGCATTTGGCAGACAAATCGCTGGGTCAAACGTGGCATCCTGCTCGGCTTTCGCATGGGCCGGATGGTCGAGATGTCAAAACCGACGGAAAGCTTTCAGTTCTTCGATAAGGAGACTTATCCGCCGAGGCCGATGTCGCTTGAGGACAAGATCCGAATCGTTCCCGGCGGGACGATCATTCGTGACGGATCCTATCTGGCCGAAAATGTTGTGTTGATGCCGCCGTGCTACATCAATGTCGGCGCATATGTCGACGAAGGCACGATGATCGATTCGCACGCGCTCGTGGGCTCATGCGCTCAAATTGGGAAACGCGTTCACCTTTCGGCCGCGGCACAGATCGGCGGCGTTCTCGAGCCGGTGAATGCAAATCCCGTCGTTGTCGAAGACGACGTGCTCGTCGGCGGCAATACAGGTGTTTACGAAGGCACGATCGTACGAAGACGGGCCGTGCTTGCGTCGGGCGTGATCCTGACGCGGTCAACGCCGTTATTCGATCTACCGAATGAGCGGATCATCAAAGGCGGTGAAGATATTCCGCTCGAAGTGCCCGAGGGTGCGGTCGTCGTCCAGGGCTCGCGGGCAATAACAAGAGGCTTTGGGAAGGACAGCGGTCTCTCGATCTACGCTCCGATCATTGTCAAATATCGCGACGAAAAGACCGACGCTTCGACCAGGCTGGAAGATTACTTAAGATAGCCTCGCGCAAACTACGCAAAGAAAAAAAGTGAACGACGACAAAAACTCAAACTGGCTCGATGAAAGAGCGCGGCAAACGATGGCGCAAAATGGCTTTGAGCCAAATTTTCCGGCCGACGCACTGAAACAGCTCGGTCAGATCGAACAGGCAGGCGATCTTCCGAAAATAAACGCTGCCGTGCAGGACCTTCGCGAATTGCTGTGGTCGTCGATAGATAATCAATCCTCTCGCGATCTGGACCAAATAGAGTATGCCGAGCAGCTTGATAACGGCGACATTCGCATTCTTGTGGGCATTGCCGATGTAGATCATCTGGTAGGTAAGGACACGGCTCTTGATCGACATGCCGCTCAAAACACGGTAACGATCTACACCGAAACTGAGATGTTTCCGATGTTGCCGGAAGAGTTGTCGACCGGCTTGACGTCGCTCAATGAGAATGAAGATCGAGAGGCGATCGTTGTTGAGCTGGTAATAAAGCAAGACGGTGATGTACCTGGCAACAACGTCTTCCCAGCCGTCGTTCGCAACCGCGCAAAGCTTGCGTATGAAACTGTCGGCACGTGGCTTGATGATGACGAAGCAGTTCCTGACAAGGTCGCATCGACGCCGGGCCTGAAGGAACAGATCCTGCTGCAGAAAACCGCTTCCGAACGACTGCATAAGTTTCGGCTCGAAAAGGGCGCGTTGGAGTTTGAGTCGATAGAGTCGTCGGCGGTCGTCGAGAATGGCGAGGTCCGCAGCATAGTCTCGGTCACAGAAAACTCGGCCCGCAAGCTGATCGAGAATTTTATGGTAGCCGCCAATGTCGAAATGGCGGAGTTTCTCGAGCGAAAAGGGTCGCCATCGCTTCGGCGAGTTGTAAAAACGCCGCTGCACTGGGACGGAATTCGCGAGATCTCCGAAAAACTCGGGACGGCGCTGCCTGAGCAGCCTGACGCACGCGCTCTCGGTGAGTTTCTCATCGAGCAGCGGCAAAAAGACCCGATCCATTTTCCTGATCTGTCGCTATCGATCATCAAGCTCATCGGCTCGGGCGAGTATGTCGTTCAGCGACCGGGCGAGGACGGCGAGGGCCATTTCGGCCTCGGCGTCCGCGACTATGCTCATTCAACGGCGCCCAACCGGCGTTATTCGGACATTGTCGTCCAACGACTTGTGAAATCGGCCCTTGCCGGTCAGCCTCCGCCATATTCCGCCGACGACCTGGAAGCGATCGCTCAGCATTGTAACGAGCAGGAACGCGCCGAGCGCAAGGTCGAGCGAAAGATGCGAAAGATCGTCGCCGCAACGGTGATGAAGCGTCATGTCGGCGAAAACTTTGACGCGATCGTGACCGGCGTTACTGATCACGGCACATTTGCACGCATTCTGCGCCCACCGGTCGACGGTCGTATCATACAGGGCGAACATGGGCTGAGGCTCGGTCAAAAGGTAAATGTTCGTCTGCTGGCGGCGAACCCGGCCAATGGCTTTATCGATTTCGCCGCCAATAACAATAACTAGCTCACACGGACCCACCGGCGATAGTACGGTGGATTTATTGCTCGACCGAAATAGCATAAGATACGGCTATGTCAGATGAACCTGAAAATACAATTGAGGACGAAAACGATGGGTCGCTCAAACGAAAAATACCGGGCCTTGGCCAGTATTTGATCGGCGAGCTTGAAACGATCGGCGGCGTCCTGAGCGGCGATCCGCTGGCGCGGGCCGAGGGTGAATTTAATGTAGAGGTTGGGTCGGTGCGCGAAAAGCTCGAAGAAGATCTAACCGACAGATCATCCGAGCCTGTTGAGGACGACGATCAATGATCGAGGGATTTCGAGTGCTCGGCGAAATCGTAAATATTGAAATCATCGCGAAGGGACGCTCGATTCGGATCCTGAGATACTTAAATAAACAGTTCGGTAAAGGCAATTGGCGAAAACTGAAGGGAGAGGCTTACGTCGAGAGGATTTCGTCCGGTCGAATACGTTTTGCGGAAATACATTGGTACGAGGCTCACGGTATCGGTAAGCGAAATGGCAAAATAAAACGTTGGCTTGATTAGTTATGAATACTAGATTTGCTGTTTGTGTCAATAACCGAGGATTTGAGGCGTCGCTCGAGGTAGGAAAGCTTTACGAGATCGTCGATGATCCCGAAGCCGAAAAGGATGAAATGTTACGGGTTATAGACGAAGACGGCGAAGACTATTTGTTTGAATCTCATGTCTTCTATCCGTTGAGCATTCCCCCGGATCTGGCGACCGTTTTGCACAGTCGTATACAGATCCAATG
This sequence comes from Pyrinomonadaceae bacterium, assembly GCA_036493385.1. Lineage (GTDB taxonomy): Bacteria > Acidobacteriota > Blastocatellia > Pyrinomonadales > Pyrinomonadaceae > OLB17. The sequence continues at coordinate 5,818 of DASXPW010000409.1, read as the reverse complement.
ACGACCGCAAGGGAGAAAACGAGTTTCCACCTTCCAACTCGCCTTCGCGGGTTGCAGCCGACACTCATACGGCAGTTTTTTGAGCGCGCGTTGCCTGACAGCATAAATTTCGGTTTGGGCGAGCCCGACCTGCCGACGCCCGATTTTATGCGGCGTGAAGCGGCCCGTGTTGCCGTCGAGGAACAGAACGGCTACACGCAGCACGCGGGCCTTCCCGCCCTCCGGCTCGAGATCGCCAAACAGTATCCGCATCTTGACCTTGGACTGAACGATGTTGTTGTGACGTGCGGCTCGCAAGAGGCGATGACCGCGGCATTTCTCTCGATCATCGACCGCGGCGACGAGGTTTTGATACCCGACCCGAGCTTTCCCGCGTACGACGCCTGCACGCGGATCGCCGAAGGCACGCCGGTCTACTATCGCCTGCCGGCTGAAAAAGATTTTGCGTTTGACGTCGAAGAATTTCGTTCAAAGATCACGCCGCGGACTCGCGCGGCGGTTGTAATTAGTCCTTCGAATCCAACCGGTAAAATTCTTACCGAAGCCGACCTTAGAAACATTGCCGACGCACTCGATGGAACCGGGATTTTTTTAATTTCGGACGAAATATATAGTGACCTCTATTTTGCCGAGCGGCCGCATTCCGCGTCCGAGTTTTACGACAGGACGATCATCGTCAGCGGCCTGTCAAAATCGCTGAGCATGACCGGCTGGCGTCTTGGCTGGGCGGCGAGCAAGCAGGCCGAGGTCGAACGAGCGATACAAATTCTGCATGGATTTTTGACCGTTTGCACGTCCGCCATCACGCAAAAAGCCTCATTACTCGGCTGGACCGACGAGGCCGAGCAAGCTAAGCAGCACGCCCGCGAAGTGTATAAAAGGCGCGGCGATTTTCTGGTCGATCTTTTTGATCGCGAACTCGGGTTGCACGCCACCTCGCCCGAAGGCGCCTTCTATACGATGCTCGATGTTCGCTCGATCGGCGATGATATTGAGATCGCCGAAAAATGCCTACAAAACCGCGTGATCACCGTTCCCGGAAAGGCGTTCGGCAGCGAGGCCGCCGGATTTTTGCGGATCTCGTTTTGCAATACCGAGGAGCGAATGGTTGAGGGCGTGAGGCGGATGAAAGATGCATTCGCTTGATCAGGACAAATAACCGTGCGAATTCTGTCGGGTCACGTGTTGACCCGGCTTTTTGCGGCGATCCATTGTTAGTGCGAAAATATCCTTTTTGAGCCCGCTTCAATGAGCAGAAAATATCGTGTCGGCATTCTTGGCGCAACCGGAATGGTCGGTCAGCGCTTTGTGCAGCTCTTGGAACATCATCCTCAGTTTGAGGTCACGGCGCTAGCCGCGTCCGACCGCTCGACAGGTAAGACATACTCAGGGGCGTGCGCGTGGAAATTGTCGGGTTCGATACCGGAATACGTCCAAGAAATTGTCGTAGAGCCGATCGAGCCGCCGCTCGATTGCGATATCGTGTTTTCGAGCCTGCCATCATCTGTCGCGCGCGAGACCGAAGAAGCGTTTGCCCGCGCGGGTTATCCGGTCATCAGCAACTCCTCGAGCTATCGAATGGATGAGGATGTGCCGCTGCTGATCGCCGAGATCAATCACGAACATATCGGTTTGATCGATGCTCAGCGCCAAAAACGCGGCTTCGGTAAAGGTTTTATCGTCACCAATCCAAACTGCGCCGTGATCAGCATCGCGCCGCCGCTGGCTGCTCTTCACCGGTCCTTTGGCGTCGAGTCCGTTGTTGTGACGACGTTTCAGGCAATCTCGGGCGCGGGCTACCCCGGTGTGTCATCGCTCGACATTGTTGACAACGTCATTCCGTACATCGCCGGCGAGGAGCCAAAGGTCGAGACCGAATCGCAGAAGATCCTCGGCAGATTTACGGACGGGATGATCGAAAAGGCAGATTTTCCACTCTCAGCGCAATGCTTTCGGGTCAACGTGATCGACGGCCATACAGTGTCAGTGCGGGTTGATCTTAAAGAGAAAGCGACGCTGGAAGATGTCGTTGAAGCGATGACAAGTTTTCCTTCGCTCGATCTTCACTCGTCACCCGAGAGATTCATCGAGGTGACCGACGAACCATCGCGTCCGCAGCCGCGACTCGACCGCGACAACGGGAAGGGAATGACGATCACGGTCGGCCGCGTTTTTCCCGACAATGTGTTTGACTACAGGTTCGTTTCGCTATGCCATAACACCATTCGCGGGGCGGCAGGTGCGGCAATTCTGAATGCTGAGCTGCTGGCAAGCAGAGGAATTATCTGAGGTCAGATCGACTGACTGTAATCATGCCAGAGTTCTCGCGGAGATAGCTGCTGAACGGTTTCAAGTGACGCATCGGCCGACCGCAGCCGGTCGCGGTAGACTTGAAGTATCCTTATTACTTCCTGCCGAGGAACACCTTTCACGGTGCTGCTTCCGCCGGCAATTTCGCCTTGCTCTGCCATGATCGCCAGATCGATAACCTGGACGCCATCCTGCTGATATGTTCTGAAGATCCGTTCGATGACGCGCGAAAATCCGATCTGCGGATTTATCCTGGTAAATTCTCCAACCCGGGCCGCCTCGAAGCACGCGGCGCCGAATACACGGCGAAGCCTGTTGCCAGTTCCGTGTCCTTCCGCGCTTGAATCGGCGGCGTTGAATCTTAGCTCGATGCCATCCGTCTTTGAGAAAAGGCATTCGACGATCATTTCGAGATCATCGTTTGTCTTCATACGCTTTTGGACGGTTTCCGAGCCGCAGTAAATTTGACCGGGGGCGCAATGCGCGGCGTTGTCTCCTCCGGTCGACCAAAAATATTGGTTTTCGGCGCCCTGGACACTTAGAGCAATTCGGACCGGAGGTCCTGGAGGCTCCTGATTAAATAAGCCAAATTTCGACATCAGAAACATGTGAACAAGTATTTCCTTGATCGTGTTCTGACGATTTGTCTCGTGTGCGGCTGCGACTTCATCGAGCGTCCCTGTGATCCGCTCCTGCGTCAAGAGGCGTTGGAGCCTGTATTGTGTTCCTAGAGAGCTGCCTCGAGCCACGACGGTTCTACCTCCTTTCCTGTGCCGGAACGGCAATCATAATAGTGACGTTTGGACTGGCGATATTTGCATTATATCTTAGAACCTTTGGTGTTCACCGCGAGATAAGAATGATCGATCGATACACATTACCGGAAATGCGGGCCGTCTGGTCGCTTGAGAACAAGTTTCAAAAGTGGCTCGATGTCGAGATAGCCGTCTGCGAAGTGCATGCCGAGGACGGCGTCATTCCTCCGGACGCGCTTGCCGAGATCAAGTCTAAGGCCGCGTTTTCCGTCGAGCGGATCAATGAGATCGAGAAAACGACCGATCACGATGTCATCGCATTTACGACAAACCTTGCCGAGAATATCGGCGATGCAGCCCGATATGTTCATTACGGATTGACCTCGAGCGACGTTGTCGACACGGCGAACGCTCTGCTGCTTAAAGAGTCATGTGAGATCTTGCTGGCACGGGTCAATTCGTTGATGGATGTTTTAAAGCGGCGAGCTTACGAATTCAAGGACACGCCGCAGATCGGCCGGACACACGGCATACATGCTGAGCCGACGTCGTTTGGCCTTGTTTGGGCTCTTTGGTATTCCGAGATGAAGCGCAACCGCAAACGCCTAAAACGTGCCCTCAAGGCCATCGCGGTCGGCAAGATAAGCGGGGCCGTCGGAGCATTTGCTCATCTCGATCCGAGCGTTGAAGAAAGAGTTTGCGAAAAGCTCGAACTAAACGCCGCTGCCGTTTCGACACAGGTCATTCAACGTGACCGGTACGCCGAATATTTGTGCACCCTCGCAATCGTCGCTTCGACGTTGGAAAAGATCGCGTTACAGGCTCGCCATTGGCAGCGAACAGAGGTTCGCGAGGCGCAGGAGGCGTTCAAGACTGGCCAGAAAGGCTCATCGGCAATGCCGCATAAGCGTAATCCGATCCTTTCGGAGCGCATCTGCGGGATGGCGCGAACCGTCCGCGCAAATTCGATCGTCGGTCTGGAAAACGTCGCGCTCTGGCACGAGCGCGACATCTCACATTCATCAGCCGAACGCATCGTCTTGCCGGACTCATGCGCGACGCTTGATTACATGCTGGCGAAGGCAACCTCGCTACTCGATACGCTGGTCGTTTATCCGGAAAACATGCTTAAGAACCTGAACATTACTCGAGGGTTGGTGTTCAGCGGTCAGCTCTTGCTAGCGCTCACGCAAAAGGGTGTTTCGAGAGAAGAGGCGTACACGTGGACGCAGCGGAATGCGATGAAGGTCTGGGACGAGGGCGGCGACTACAAAGAGCTCGTAACGAAAGATGCGGACATCTCGTCAAAGCTCTCGCCCGACGAAATTGCCCGCGTTTTTGATCTGAACTATTACTTGCGAAACGTTGATAAGGTTTTTGCTCGGGTATTTGACTAAGCAGCGACAAGGATCGGTTTCGGCTCAGGGAGCTTCTGGCCCGTCGCGAGATAGTGTTCGATCATGATGTCGAGAGCCGCTTGGGCTTCCTCAAGCGCATCCTCTCGCGTACTTCCAAAGGCGGACAGACCCGGAAATTCGTCACAGACAGCGATGAAGCCCTCGTCAGGGTCGCTCCAAAAGATATGAATCGTGTATTTAGTCTCCACGCTCTAATACCTCGATCGCGTTCAGAAGTTGTCGGACCTGATACGGTTTTGCTTTTCCTTTAACATTCTGGAAATTTAAGTTCCGGTTTTGTTCGGGTCTCAACTTCGCATTTTCATAAATACAATGAGAACCCGACTTTCGCCCGAATTCAAAGCCATTACATTCGGCCAAGTAGCATAATTCGTCAAAGCTAAGATTGTTGCTTGAATTCCTAGCCTTCTCTAAGATTTTATCACATCTGCTCATTCAGAATTTGAAACGCAACAGAGTTAACGCGGACACCTCGTCAAAGCTTTCGCCCGACGAAATTGCCCGCGTTTTTGATACTGCTTATTTTCTAAGAAACGTGGAGAAGGTGTTTCAGCGCGTTTTTGATTAGGTCCATTTTTCGGCCATACTTCCAACGATCGGCAGCTTAAACATTTGGCCTTGATAGGACTTGATGGCACCAAAAATTAAACCACCAAACAACGCGAAGAAGAGCGCGAAATATACCAAAATAAAGATCATCCAGACCAACCATGCAAGTGTTGATGAGATCATCGCGAGACCAAAGCCGAGAATAATACCAACGACTATGATAACGATCCACAAAATCGCGATACCAAATCCCCACAGTACAGATTGGATAGCATGAAACCGAACAAATCGGTTGTCCTTCTCAATGAAAATAAGAACCAGCGCGACGATACCAACAAGGTAACCTATTAAAGCAGTTACGTTGCCATCGAGCCCGATGGCAGACTTTTGATTTTGCATCTCTTGTTATTTTCTCCTCAAGAACGGATTAACTTTTCCTATATTGCGTGAAGCGAGTGAAAATTTCAGGTGAAATCTAGCATAAGACGTTGATTTATACAATGTTTTGCGTGAAAATCTACAATTTATTTCGAGGCAATAAAAAATGAAGGCGAAAGTCTATGTGACACTCAAACCAGGCGTGCTCGATCCGCAGGGCAAGGCAATACATCATTCGGCAGAGCTAATGGGTTATAAAGCCATCGCTGATATCCGGCAGGGAAAGTACTTCGAGATTGCCCTCGATAACTCGATTTCCGAGAGCGAAGCCCGAGAATCAGCGGAAAGGATCGCGAAGGATGTTTTAGCCAATCCGGTGATCGAGGACTTTAAAGTGGAGATCGATGA
>DASXPW010000408.1:0-12175 GCA_036493385.1 Pyrinomonadaceae bacterium | reverse complement strand
TACTTTGGCCTGGCCGAGCTTTCCCTCGGCGTAAGCGATCATGGCCTGAACGATATTGCCGCGGTGATGGGCATCCTGCGGCCGCTGCGGCATGATCTCATCGCCAAAATCGGTCGCCCAGACGACCTGATCGGTCGCGTTCTCGATCTCTTCGCGTTTGAAAAGGTCGATCCCGTTCTTATAGCCGGCGAAATAGACGACGTGATTTTTCTTTTCGCGGAGCGCGCGTGCGATCGAAAACAGCACGGCATTGCCGAGACCGCCGCCGGCGAGAAGGACCGTCTCGTTTTCCGGGATCTCGGTCGGCGTTCCAGTCGGGCCCATGACCAGGACCTCTTCGCCCTCTTTCAGCAGTGAGCATAGCCGCGACGACGTGCCCATCTCGAGGACGATCATCGACAGCAGCCCCTTGTCCTCATCGACCCAAGCGCCTGTGAGCGCGAGACCTTCCATTAGCATTCGCGTGCCATCGATGACCGGTGCCGAGGTCTCAAAATTCTGCAGGCGATAAAACTGACCCGGCTGGAATTTTCTCGCTTGCAGCGGCGCTCTGACAACGACATCGACGATCGTCGGCGTCAAACGCTCGACCCTCACGACATAGGCCCGAAGCTGGTCATCGAGCGTCGCGACCAGCTTGTCAAAGATCGAGTCACGCTCCCATTGTTGGAGCTTTCCACGTTCCGCGAGCTCGTCCGCAAATATTTCAACCACTCTCGGGTAACCGAATTTTGCCGAGGCCATCGCTTTGACGACGTTGCCGGCATATTGCGGATGGTTGTCGCCGTAGTAGGTGATGAATTTGCCGTCGTGCTCGTATGAGGTGAAAAATCCGGTCTCGCCTTTTGCAGTCGGCACGACATGAAACTTGCCATCGTCGCCTCGTTCCAATTTGTGCGGGAGGAAGAATTGGCGCCATTCGTCGAGCTTGAACGTGCCCGGCTTTTCCTTTTCGTAGATGACGTTTGGCGAGGTGCCGGCAGCGACACAGACCGTGCGCGCCGGAAACTCGTTCATCTCGCCCGTGTGATCAAATTTGCCGTTATCGGCGTTGTAATTTAGCCGTTCGAAGACAAGTGCTTTGACCGCGTTAAACTCGTCCGGCACGGCCTCGTTCGGGTTCATACACTCGATGAAATTGATGCCTTCTTCGAGCGCCTTTTGAACCTCTTCGTGGTTAAGCCGATAGGCGGGCGAGTCCTGCAGACGCTTGCGATAGACAAGAGAAACGCCGCCCCACGAGCGCACAAGCGGAATGAAATTCGGCTCGACGCCCTTTGCAACGGCACGAGCGCGTTCTTCGCGGATAGCGCGGCCGTGCCCGAGAAATTCATCGAGAACGGCACGCTCTTCGTCATCAAATTTCGATCGCGTATGCTCTTCGCCAAATTGCTTGACGACCTGCTCATATTTGGCGAGCATCTTTTCGACTTGCACGGGATAATAAGCGAAAAGCTCTGTCGCCGTGTCGATACCGGTCAATCCACCGCCGATAACAACTGCCGGAAGGCGGACTTGAAGGTTCGACAATGTATCTTTCTTGAACGCGCCGGTGAGTTGCAGAGCCATCAGAAAATCCGACGCCTGACGAATGCCGCGGATCAGATTGTTTTTCATCGGCACGATGGTCGGCCGGCCGGCACCAGTCGCGATGGCGATATGATCAAAGCCGAAATCCCACGCGTCTTCGATCGTCAGCGTGCCGCCAAAGCGGACGCCGCCGTAGGCGCGAAACCGCTTTCGGCGAGAGAGCATAAGCTGGACCATCGTGAGAAAATTCTTGTCCCAGCGGACGGTTATGCCGTATTCGGAAACGCCGCCGAAGCCGGAAAGAATGCGGCGATCGAGATCTTCGGTAATTTGCGCAATATCGCGCACCGGTTTTGGACAATTGCGGCCGAGATCGCCAGTCCATTCCGTCGGCAGCGGCTCGATCTTAAGGCCATCGACGCCGACGACGCCAAAGCCTTCGTTGATCAGATAATGTGCGAGCGTGTAACCGGCGGGACCGAGGCCGACGACGAGCACGTTCTTGCCGTTGTAGGGCGACGGATGCTGACGTTCGACATTGAGCGGATTCCAACGCGTCAGCAGGCTATAGATCTCGAAACCATATGGCAGCTTGAGCACGTCCGTTAACGACGCGGTCTCGGCGAGCGGAATATTGACCGGGTCCTGCTTTTGGAAAATGCAGCCCTTCATGCAGTCGTTGCAGATGCGATGGCCGGTGCCGGCGCACATCGGGTTGTCGATCGCGACAAGCGCCAAGGAACCGATCGGGTCGCCCTGTCGCTTGAGCAGATGCATTTCGGAGATCTTTTCGTCGAGCGGACATCCGGCGGTCGAGATGCCGAGCGGATTTTTCTTAAAACTGCCGTCGGGGTTGTGCAAGCCGGTCGAGCATGAGTCCTTGTCACGCTCGTGACAGATCAAACAGTAATCGACCTCATACAAGGCGTCGCGCATTGTTCCGCGATCGTCCGTCAGCTTAAATCCGTCTCGGCGGCGAAGCTCGCTCTCAGCGCCGCGCATGATGTTGTGCAGCTTCGGCTCGGGATGGATGAGATGTACGAGGTTTTGATAATCGAGCGCATGCGGCGTCCGAAAGCTGTACCAGCGTTTCGTTTTCTTAAAAAAAGCGGCGGCCGACCAAGCCTCGATAAGATGAAGAGCGGCCTTGATGATCAGCAGATCGCCGGTTGCGTCTTCCTCGAGAATGTAATTTGTAAAGAGCTTGGCAAATGTTTTGTCCTTCGCCTTGTCATGGGCCTTGTTGACTTTCTTGACAATCGACGCAACGTCCGCGCCCGCGTCTTTGGTTAATGCTTCTTCAGCGTCGAGAAGCTCGGCGGTCATTTCCGCTATCGAAAGCTCCTCGTCGCGGATGAGCGTGTCGTCGAAGCCGTAATTGCGGAGCTCTGTCAGACCGATCCAAAGCTCATTGACGTTCAGATCAGCAATCTGCTCGGCCTTGTAACGCTTGATCGCCCGCCGCTGGACAAAGAATTTGTACCGCCAGAGAGGGTTCTGAATGAGGATCTCTTTCTCAAGCTCGCCGCGCTCAGGCTCGATGTGGAACATTTTGGCTACAAATTTCGAAAGAAAAGGGGCGGCGTCCGTTATCACCTTTGATGCGGCCCTTTTCTCGAAACCTGTTCCGCGTGCGGACGTGTATTTTTTAAGGGCATCGGCGACGATGGGCTCGTGCTCATTTAAAAAGGCGTGAAAAACATCGGTCAGTTCGGCCAGCTTTACGGCATCAAACAGGTCCGAGAAACGAAACCCCGCTATGCCAAGCTCAAAGTCGTGGCCGGCGCGGGCTGATCCGTTTTCGGGATTGGTGGTCATATTAGGTATTTCTGGTGAACGATCTGACAAAAAATGTAAATAGTTATGATACCACCGCGCCTTACTCAAGGCCAGTAAACACGCGGTTTCAGGCACATTTGGGGGCGACGAGCGAGGCGCGGCGGCCGCCAAATTTTGGTGAAAAATCGACCAGGATGTGCTATAAACGGGTTTGTATCGAATAATTTAGGAATTGACGATCTTTGCTTTAGGACGAAGCATTACACGGCGGTATGGATAACGATCAGAGGCTCACGCCTCTCCCAGCTTCAATTGGCGACCTGCAGACAACCTCGCACGCCTACTCACCTGCTTATACGGGCTTTTACGATGACGAATCGATCGAGGGAAAGCGTTCGATCAGGCAGTATATCAATGTCGTTTACAAGCGGCTGCCGATAATTCTGGCGATCACGCTGATCGTTACATCGGCCGTGGCGCTGTATATGTTCCGGCAACCGCCCGAATATTCGGCGACCACGGAGATGCTGATCGAGCCGCCAAGAAATCCGATCACCGGCACCAAGGACTCGATCAACATAAATTTCGGTTCCGACGTCAATTATCAGAACACTCAGCTCCAACTTTTACACAGCCCCGACCTGATGAAGGACGTTGTCGTCGATCTCGGTCTATATCGCAACCCTGATCTGTTTGGCAACCAGAATCGAGGTTTGCTCTCAGGCCTCAAGTCGATCATCTCGAGAGACAAGCCCGGCGGCGCGAAAGACGACGTGCTGCCGGTTGTCGAACAGGTCCCTGATTCAAACGGAGATAAACCGAAGGTGGTGCTCTCGCCGGAAGAAGAGTCACGGGCCAACGCGTACACGGGAATTCTCCTGGGCGGCCTATCGGTCGACCCTGTCGAGAGGACAAACATCGTTAACATCAGTATCAAATCCGACAACCCTGCCGTTGCCGCCCAGGTGGCCGACGGCGTCGCTGCCCTTTTTAAAGAGCAGGACGCCGAGCGGCAGAGCGCAGGTGCACGGCAGGCCTACGAGGACCTCAAGAAATCGATCGATACGTTGACCGATTCGATCAATAGCGATGAGGGGAAGTTGATCGCTGAGATGACGGACAAAAACCTGGCCCTAACGGGTGATAAGGGAACTGATCTGAGCGCGACGCGGCTTCAGGGCCTCAGCGAGACCTGGATGAAGTCGATGGAAACGCGCCGGGGGCTCGAGGCCCGATACAACGCCGCCATTCAGGCGAATGCTCGCGGTGAGGCAGTAAATATTCCAGACATTTCGAACAATCCAATATATATCGAGGCTGTAAAACAGAATCGCGAACGAAGGGCGAAGCTTCAGGACGATATTCGCGCTGTTCAGACACAGGAAAACGAGCTTGAGACGAAGTATAAGGCCAATAGCACCAAGTGGCAGGACATTCATCCCGAACAGAAGGCGCTGCAGGCGCAGATCGACTCGCTGAAGGCACGCGAGTCCCAGATGCAGAACGAGGTCGATAACATAACAACCCAGGAGCAGAAGAAAACTGAACAGACCGCTGTTTCAGGTGCTCTGACATCGCTTAAGAGTCAGGTCGATGCGGCGCGAACGCAGGAATCGCAGTCGAAGGCCGCGTACGATCAGGAAGCCCAGGCTGCCAATACGCAGGGGATCGCCAATACGGAGCTTACGACCCTAAAGCGTTCGATCGAGACGAATCGGACGTTGCTTGACACATACACTCAGCGGCAGAAGGAACAGGAACTCGCCATCGCGAGCAATAAACCAAACAACATCCAGGTCTCGGCAAATGCGGTCACGCCCACATCGCCGATCGGGCCCGCCCGCGGACGGAACATCTTTGTCGCGTTTCTGGTTTCGTTTGCCGCCGGCATCGGGCTCGCGTTTCTGCTCGATTATCTCGACGACTCGGTCAAATCGTCCGATGACATCGGCCGGCATTTGGGCCTGCCGACGCTGGCGCTTATTCCACATTACGTTTCGGCTGACCGGCGAAAGCTTGCACTCGCGCCCGCAAACGGAAATGGAGATCCATCGGCAGCGGCTTTGATCGCGCTGCAGGAGCGAAATTCGCCGACGGCCGAGGCCTATCGGCATCTGCGCACGTCGCTTCTGTTCTCGTCGGCCGGAAAGCCGCCGCAGACGATATTGATAACCTCGTCGCAGCCCGCCGAAGGCAAAACGACGACGGCCATTAATACGGCCGTGACATTGGCCCAGGCCGACGCCGATGTCGTTGTCATCGATTGCGACCTGCGACGGCCGCGTGTTCACAATTATTTCGGTCTTGAGAATTCGCGAGGCTTGACCAATTACCTCTCGGGCGAGCGCGATACCGACAGTTTGATAAAATCGTACGCGGAGCTGCCACGTCTAAAGGTCATCACGAGCGGGCCTATTCCGCCAAATCCGGCCGAGCTGCTCAGCTCCGATGAGATGAAGGAGTTGCTGATCTCGCTCAAGGGAAAGTTTCGGCATGTGATCATCGACTCGCCGCCGGCGATCTCGTTCACCGATGCCGCAATACTGTCGACGATCGTTGACGGCGTGGTCCTCGTGGCGATGGCAAATAAGAGCTCGATACATCTGATGCGGCGATTCAAGCAGCGGCTCGGCGGCATCGGCGCGCGGATCTACGGCGTCGTTTTGAACGGCATCAAATCAGGCTCGATCGAGTATGAATACTACGGTGCGGGTTATTACAACTACTACAAGAACTCCGATGACATGTCGACGCCTGTAATGGAGGATGTCGAGACCGTTCACACGACGAACGGACGAGGTGCCTAGGCTGCGAGAAACCGAGCAAGACCGTCTTCCCAAGACGGAAGCGGCGAGAGGCCGAGACGTTCGCTGAAAAGACACGCCAGCTTTGAGCTGGTCGGCCGCGGGGCCGGCCGGCTCAGATCGTTTTTGGAAACGGGATCGACAAGATCTCTATCGAACCCGCCGATCTCACATACCTTTTCGACAAATCCGAGATAGCTCGTACCATTGCCCGAATTCGTCACGTGATATGTGCATGGCAGGTCGAGCTCGGCCAACTCACGCAAACGCCGTGCCAGGTCGTCGGCGTAGGTCGGCGTGCCATAAGTGTCTGAGATCGCCTTGATCGATTTTCCTTCGGCCAAAAGATCGTGGACGACGCTCAAGAAGTTGGTGCCGCCGCGACCAAAGATCCATCCGCTGCGGACGATGATCGAGCGGGCGTAGGTATTGCGGGCGAGTATCTCGCCGTAACGCTTGGTCGTCGCATAAACACCACGTGGCTCAGGGTTATCGCGCTGCGTGTAAAAGCCTGGGTTCGCGCCGTCGAATACATAGTCGGTCGAGATGGTGATAAAGCGAGAATCGAATTTGCGGCAGGCCGCAGCGAGATTTTCGACGCCAGTCGCGTTGACGTCGTAGGCGAGTTGTTTCTCGGTCTCGGCGCCGTCGACGTTCGTATATGCGGCGCAATTCAGCAGGGCGTCTGGTCTGATCTCGTCGACCGTGTTATCGACGGCGACCGAATCTGAAATGTCCAGGTCCCGTCGAGGCAGTGCAATTACATTATCGCCGATCGACAGGCAATATTCTGTCGTCGCACGCGCGACCATTCCGTTTGCACCGGTGACAAGGATCTTCATGATCTACGTGCCATTTAAGCGAATCTGTGGTTCCTAATATGCATCCCGAAGTCCGCCGTCGATCTATTAGTGTGCTCTGTGTCTTCGGCTCTGTGTTTTCTGTGTTTATAAAACAATTAACACAGAGAACACTGATGATGACACGGAATACACAGAGAAAGATGAACAGCTTTAGATGCGGACTGTGCCTCTAACCCGCCGACTCCAGACGCGCGCCGTACATTGCCTGGTAATAATCGCGATAATCGCCTTTGCGGATATGATCGATCCACCTCTGGTTTTCGAGATACCAGTCGATCGTAGCTCGCAAACCCTCGTCCCACGTCATCCGCGGCGACCAGCCAAGCTCGGTCTCCACTTTCGTTGGATCGATAGCGTAACGGCGATCGTGACCTTTCCGATCCTCGACAAATCTGATAAGGCTGTGCGGTTTGTTCAATACGTCAAGAAGTGAACCCACAACATTGATATTCCGCTGCTCATTGCGGGCGCCGATGTTGTAGACCTCGCCCGATCTTCCCTTTTCATAGGCCAGCCAGATCGCCCGGCAGTGGTCGTCGACATAGATCCAATCACGAACATTCTTGCCGTCGCCGTAGATCGGCAGCGGCTCATCGTTCAAGGCGTTTGCGATCATTAGCGGAATGAGCTTCTCCGGGAACTGACGCGGGCCGTAATTATTTCCGCAGCGAGTGATCACCGCATCAAGACCAAATGTCTCTCGCGCCGCGCGGACCATGAATTCGGCGGCCGCCTTTGAGGCCGCGTACGGAGAATTTGGCCGTAGCGGCGACGCTTCGGTGAAGTATTCATCCGAGTTGTCGGGCAAACTGCCCATTACCTCGTCGGTGGAGATCTGCACAAAGCGGCCGACTCGTCTTTCGCGGGCAGCATCGAGCAGGACCTGCGTGCCGATAACATTGGTTCTCAAAAACTCTTCCGCCGAACTGATGCTGCGGTCGACATGCGACTCGGCCGCAAAATTAAAGATCGCATCGCATCCCTCAGGCAAGGCAGCTAAGACGCTCTCAGCATCGCAGATGTCACCTTTGATGAAATTGTGTCGTTTAGCATCAACGCCTCCGAGGTTTTCGAGATTGCCTGCATAGGTCAGCGCGTCGAAATTGACGATACGAATATCGGGCCTATTATCGAGCGCGAGTCTTACGAACGCCGACCCGATGAATCCCGCGCCGCCAGTGACAAAAATACTCGTCATAGAGACTTGTTGGCATTACTCTGATCGAGCCGAAGACTGCCGACTATTTTTCCAGACGCCTCATTTGACCCAGCAGCAGATCGGCATATTTTCGCGGCGAATCGATATTGCGAATGACAACCTTGCCGCCGTCCTCGCTGGCGTTATCGATCACGACATCGCCGAAGTTAAGTAGACGCTGATAAATGCCCGACGAGACCGTGACATCCTGAATTCGCGTGATCGGGATGTTTCGCGTCGTCTGCGACAGAAGACCGCTGTCGATCTCGATCCGCGTGTCGGTCAGCGTGTATCGAACAAGCCGCTGGCGCATATGAAAATAGGCCGGTATCAGGAGCAGCACCAACGCAAGAATGACTGAGACCCAGATCGGGACCGGAGTCAGAACGCTGAGCAAAATTACCAGAAAAAGACCGCCCAATACTGCAAGACCGTAGCCGATCTTCACGAATTTTAGCGTCGGGCCGATCTTAAAGACCGCTGGTTCATCATCAGTCTTTGTCGGCGCGGCGATGTTGCGTTTGACGACACGTGTCTCATCTTCGGCCTCGAGCAGACGGCCGCACTTTTGGCAATAGACCGCGTCGTCGTCATTTTGCTTTCCGCATTTGTTACAGTACATGATCGGGCTCGTTGAAATGATAGCGTAACTGTCGCATCCAACAAAAAAGACCGTTTCTTGAACGGCCTTTCAGAGGTTATGTGTGTTCCACATCAAGTGCAGTTCCGGAAGATCGTAATTAGTGTTCGAGTGCTCTGGCCCGGGCCTTTTTCAAACACGCGCCTGCCAAGGTCAACATAACAATAGCGATCAAAAACTGGACCGGGAGCGGACCTCCGCCGAGCGCCAGAAGCTCGATCGTCCGAAGCACAGAGAGAGTGCCGATCAATCCAAAGACCGTGGTGAGGAAATAAAAGAAGGAAGCTTTCATCTTTTGGCCTCCAGATACGGTTAGCTATTGATTGACCAGTGTCAATCTGCCGTCCGGAAGCCGGATAGTTACAACACCGGGCTCGAATACCGTCAACGGCCGCGTTTTCTTTTGTTCAAGCTTTGAGGCGACCTCGCCGCTGACACGTCGTGCTGACTGGATATATTGCGGATCCGAGATCATGTTGTAACGGCCCGAGATGCGGCGAACGTATTCGAGCGTCTCGCGGTAAGGCGGTATCTGGTTGCCGTATTTCATTACCGCGTTTTCACCGGCGTTGTAGCCGGCAAGAGCGAGATTTACATCGCCGCCGAACATATCGAGCAGGAAGCGCATATATTTGACGCCGCCCTCAATATTCTGCTTTGCGTCGTAGATGTTAGCGACACCCATGCGGCGGGCAGTGTCAGGCATAAGCTGCATCAGGCCGCGGGCGCCCTTTGGCGAGATGGCGCGCTGCTTAAAGGTCGATTCCTGATGCATTTGGGAATAGATCAGAAGCGGATCGATCGCATATCGGCGAGCAGAATCGACGATGTAAGAATCGACCGCCGCGTCGCCCGTCGTAAATCCCTTGAGGCCGATATTCGAGCCCATCGCAAACCTTGTAACCGGCGTTGCGAGCCCCTGCGAGACACTCAGCGAAGGCGTCGCCTGGACCGTTTTCTTAACAAGTTTATCTTCTGTAACTACGACCCACCGGCCCTGGGCGTTGCGTTTCTTGAACAGTCTCGGGGCGGGTGGACTCGGCGGTGTGAGCACATTTACGCCGCGTGACGTATCAAAATCGTCAAATACGTGGTCGGGTCCCTGCGCGAAAGCCGAAATGCTCAGGCAGAAACACACGGCCGCAATGAGTGCGAGCTTTTTCATTGGAGGATCCGGGTGACAGGCCAAACCGAGGTAGGTCAGGCTCAATAGAAGAAACGGCTAAAAGGAAGGGTGTTCCAACTAGCTACAAGGAGTTTAAACGTTGTCTGGCGGATGCGTCAAGACGTATAAGTGAAGAGTGTGAGGGCTCCCTCATTTCGATCTGGTTTATAGGCCCAGCAGGATCTTTAATTTGTCCTCGACGGATTCGATCGTTTGCAACGACACGTTGCCGAGCCTTCTCACCAGGCGCGAAGTTGAGATCGAGCGGATGTCTTCACACTTAACGTAACTTGCAACGGAAAGGCCGCCTTCAGGAGGGTCGATCCTTACATGTAGTGGAATGCCCTTCGGTTTAGACGTCACCGGGACAGCGACCACCAGCTCGGCGGGGCCGTGATTAAATACGTCGACCGAAATGATCAGCGCGGGACGCATACCCGCTTGTTCGCGACCTTTGGTTGGGTCGAGGGCAACGAACCAGACCTCACCGCGAGATGCCTGATTCATTCGACCTCAATTCCGTCGGCCAGTGTATTTTCCCAAAGCCGGCGCTCCTCCATCTCATCCCCCCAAGCTGTCTTATCAGAGCGCAGTGCTGAAAAAGCCGAATTGGCCGCCTCCAAAACCTCACGACGGCGTAGGTCTTCAAGAGCCCGATCGATAACAGACTGCATTGACTGACCTTTTTCCTTTGAGATGGACTTCAGTATTTTGTAACTGCCGGAACTAATGCGAACGTTCACACTGCTCATACAATTTAGTATGCAGTAATGCGGCGATTTCTGTCAACAATTCCGTATGCAAGCGCGTTAACGCTTAAACCGTTGCTTTACTGCTCCGCGACCTGATATTGCTCGAGCTTGCCGTCGGGCATTTCGAAGGTCCATGCACGGAGGTTCTTATTTGCGAACCGCACAATGAAGACGCGCAAAGTCATGCCGCCGCGAAGGCCTTTATTGACCTGTGTGAACGACTGGATCGGCCCGAGCGGGCCGAGGCTCGACGCAAAATCCTTTAGCGCCTGATCGCTGAAATAAAAGTTTGCGTTCGAGGTAAATAGCGAGCGGTCGATCGTGCCTTTCTGAAGTCCTTCGAAGATGGCACGGGCCTGGGCCGTTTTGGCGGGCGTTTCCGCATCAGTCGTCGAGAACATCAGAGGTGCTATGCCTCCGGCAATGGCACTTGCCGCACCTGCGGCGTCCTGGTTGGTCAGCACGGCGATCGCAACTCGGTCGTCGGGAAAGACCATGTTCTCCGATGTAAATCCGGAAACCTCGCCGCTATGTTCGATCAAGCGCCGTCCGCCGGAATTTCGCACGTCGACGCCGAGGCCGTATTGAGTGCCGACACCGTTATTCAGCACAATTTCCGTTTCAAGCTGTCGGTAGGAAGTGGGTTTCAGTAACTTTTGGTCGATGATCGAAATGTCCCATTTGGCAAGATCGCTAGCCGTCATCGCCAACTCGCCCGCGGCAAAGAGCCAGCCGGGGCCTTCTTTCGGAGCAGGCCTTAACGGACCGAGCGCGTAGCGCATGTAGCCTGTCGGGTCGCTTTCTGTGAGGCGAGCTTTATCGATGTCAGTGACGCTCTTCATTTCGAGTGGAGCAAAGATCTTTCGTTTCAAATAATCGACCAGTGGCATGCCGGCAGCCTTCTCGGCGATCAGTCCCGCGATGACATAGTTGGTGTTGCTGTATTGCCACTTCGTGCCGGGGTCGAAATCGAGCAGTATCCTTGCCCATTGGTCAAGTATCTTTTGCGCGTCGACGGGTTTGAGCATCCCGGGCATGACATAGTCCTGCGGCCAGTAATCCTGATACCCCGACGTGTGCGAGAGTAATTGGCGGATGGTCACCTCGTTTGCGCGCGTGAGATCGGGAAGATATTTCGCGACTTTGTCGTCTACCGAGAGCTTGCCTTCCTCTTGCAGCATCAAGATCGCGGTTGCCGTGAACTGCTTGCTGACCGAGCCAATGCTGAAGCGCATGTCTGGCGTCGCGGGCGTGGCGGGATCGAGCTTTGCGCTGCCGTAAGCCTTTATAAATGCGATGCGGCCGTTTTTAACGACGGCGACGGACGCGGCCGGAACTCCGGTCGCCCTTAGCGCATCCGCGGCGACGGCATCGATCTTTTGCGCAATGTCAGGCGGCAGGCTGTTTTGCGCCGCGATCGAGAGAGAAGCGATCATGAGTAGGA
>DASXPW010000407.1:0-7242 GCA_036493385.1 Pyrinomonadaceae bacterium | reverse complement strand
CAGGCGGCCGCCGCGACAAAACCGAAGACTCGACGATGGATCTTGTTCATATTTGTTTGTTCTTAGTACGACCGGACGGCTGCTCTCGAGACAAATATCTCGCAAAGTCAGAACTCACGTGTCTAGGATGACGGTTAAGGGGAGGACGTTTCCATCTATCTAAAGGCTCAGATCTCGTTACACCACACAAGACCTCTGAGGACACGTCCGACTTCCCCCTATTTTACATAAAACCGGCCAGGAAGCAATAAATCGTTTCAAAAGTGGCAGTCCAAATTGGGTTTCTCGTGTGGTTCGGCTCTATTTCGTGTTGATTCGTGGTTCCTTTCTTAAATCGCCAAGAACTGGAACCACGTATTTGCACGAAATAGCTCGAAACAGCGAAATAAACTCCGCAAGATCCAAACTGAGCAAGCCGTCCTGAAAAAAGCAAAGGCCTCTCTTTCGAGAAGCCTTCGCTTGTTTCGAGAATGTTTACGCCAATGAGGCGTAAAGCTGTTTATTGTGGCGTCGGCGGTGTCGCACCCGGCGGTACCAGATAGAAGTGTGTCTCCACATCTGCACCGTGCGGCGGACCGTCAACAAATGTCACACGACTCGGGTCGAGTTTCAGGAAGGTAATTGCCTTCGTGATCTGCGTCCTGCGAGAAGCGATCTGTTTCGGCGTGCCGTAGTTGAGGATGTAACCCTGTGAATTCGGGTTATTGGCAAGTTGTACATAGAAGTTCTGTACGCGAGCCTTAACATCGTCATTTGACAGCGGACCGAAGGTGTCAACTTCGTTCGCCTGTGGCAGCGGTGCTACACCAGCGGTCTCGTTCGCCTCATGCGGACAGTTGCAGCTCGGGTCGAGCCCGCCAAGGTCCACGGTCGCGGTAATGTTACTTACGCTTCCGTCACTTGGTGCCGTAACCGTTATACTTGGCGTTCCCTGACCGGACGAGATCGTCCCAGCCGAAACGGTCCAGTTATAGGTCACCACCTGATCCTGGCTGCCGCCGCTGACGTTCGCAACGAATGTCATCGAGCCGCCCGGAGGCGTGATGCCGGCCGGTCCGGTAACGGTGAGCGACGGACAATTGCAGGCGACCTTACAGTTGCAGTTTGCAACCGTCGCCGTCTGCGTCATTGTCTTGCCGCATATGCCGCAGCCGTCGTCAACACCGGCCGTGATCGTATAGCTGCCCGGAGCGACTCCGCTCAGGTCCCACGATACGGTCGGACCTGTTCCGACAATGCGTCCACCCGATACTGTGTACTGATAGGTCAGCACGTCGTTTTCAGGGTCAACAGCCGTGGTCGTCACATTGATCGATGTGCTCTGGTCGCATGTCTGTCCCTCTACCGGAATCTGTCCCGGAGGGCATCCGAGCGTCAGCGCATTACTACTCAGAGTCAACGCCGTCACATTTGCTGGCAGGTTGATGACTTCCGTGGCCCTCTTATGCCGACGGCCCGCGAAAAGCTGAACGATAAAGCCATGCGGATCTTCCGATGGGAGGAATCCCGGAGGCAGGCCCGTAAACGACTGGTTGATCGTCGTCGGAGTACATTGCGACTCGCCATCCAACACGAACCTGTTCGAGCAGTTAATGATCAGGGTTGACGGGAAGGTCTTGTCCTTGAAAAAGCCCGCGTCCTCTTCGTTTACGTGATAACGATAAGCAAGACCGATGCCCCACCAGCGCGCCGGGAATAACCTCACGCCCGCGATGATGTCCATCGGATTGTTCTCAAGAGCGTTGGGTGTGTGGCCGCCCATATAACGAAGCGACCGGAACTCGGCGATCGGCTGCACCCATTTACTGATAGGGAAATCGATTCCCGCTGAGAGCAGCAGCTCATCCGGACGATCGAGTATCGTAAATGTTCCGTTCGGAAAATCGGCCTTTGTACTGCTGTTCCAGTTATAGCCGACGTTTGCCGAAAGGTTTGCCCATTTCGCGAGTCTTGCGCCAAAGAAGCCGACCACGCCGATGTCGCCGCGGTTTCCGCCCGGCCCCGCACCGCGCTGCAGCATGTTAAAGCCTGAATCGCTGTTGGCATGGTCTGCCCACCATCGATAGTAGGCGATGATGCCGTATCCGACCGGGCTGTTCGGGCTGTTAAACCTCCATTTGACGCCGCCCGTGAAATCATTGAACGACGACGTTGACCAGGTCCTGTCCATAAACGGCGCATCCGGCAGATAGCTCGGCGCCAGCGTGAATGCCAGCGGGCCCTCGCCGGCCGGTGCTCCGTTTGCGTTCGTCAGGGTGACCGTCGATAGAACGATACCCGGCAGAATGCCGCCAAACACCGAACCGAGACCCGGGAAGTTGGCCGCAACGGTGCTGTTGCTGCCCGCGATCGGACTGCCGATCAAAGCAAAAGTGTTCACCGGGAAACCGAAGATCGGTCCGGAGGTGCCGAAGCCCAAACCAAAATTGCCGAGACTGCCCCCGATAAACGGAGACGAAACGAAAGGTGCCGTCCCCGTCGGACGGAATACCGCCGCATTCGGGAACAAGCTGACTCCGGGGCCCTGCGGGGCGAGGATAATTGCCGGGGCGCTCTGCAGCACTCCATTGATGACCAATCCGGTGTTCGGCAGATAAAAGCCCGAAAGCGCCGCCGGATTGTTGATCTTGAGCCCTCGATAACCGGTCGTTGTGAAGAACAACTCGATGCGGTTGGTTAGACCGTACTGAGCGCTAAGCGGAACATCGGTAAAATCGGCATTACCCGGATCGCGATCGTAATTGCTCCAGGCCGCGCTGAGCGTCCACTCTCCCTTTCGCAGAGTCTCCTGGTCATAAACCGTAAATAGTCCCGTGGGCCCGCCGATGGGACCGCCCGTTCCGACGGTCGGCGCGGTATTTCTTGGATCTTTGGCTGACCGTGCGTTTTTGTCGTATGTCGGAGCAGTGCCGGACGTTCTTGGTGTTTGCGCCGCGGCCGCAAATGCCAGCAACAGCAATAGAAGCGTAACAGCATACGCCCTGTAAGCGAGTTTCATCTCATTCCTCCGCCGAAAAAATAATCAAAAAATTTCCAGATCGTCGCCGACCAGAAAACTACAGCAATAGATCTGTGTTTAATCTACCAAAAATTATTGCACACGCCAAAAAATCTTGCCAAGTCTTTGTAGCTAGAATAATTAGCGTCCGCTCGCAACAAAGTGTCGATACTCGTAATTTTATATGCGACTACCAACCAAAAGTCAACGAAAAGTCGAAAAACTCTAACCTTGACCTTAACGCAGTCAAGACGCAAAATCAAGCATTTTTAATATTTTACGGCAAATTTTCTTCATGCATAGATGCCGCGCATCCGCGTATCGTAAGCCACGCGGTCGATGGCCAGCATGTATGCCGCAGTCCGAGTGTCAACATCGTGTTTGGTGGCATAATGGCATAGTTCGTTAAAGCTCGCCACCATCTTTTCCTCGAGTCTGGTATTGACCTCGGCCTCGGACCAGAAATAACCCACGCGGTCCTGCACCCACTCAAAGTACGAGACCGTCACTCCGCCGGCGTTGCAAAGAATGTCCGGTATCACAAAAACGCCCTTATCATGCAGGATCTTGTCCGCTTTTGGCGTCGTTGGGCCGTTTGCCCCCTCGGCCAGGATCTTGCATTTCAGGCGGTCGGCATTCTCGGACGTGATCTGGTTTTCCGTGGCACACGGGGCCAGCACGTCGCATTTAAGCTCGAGCAAGTCCTTGTTGTTAACGTGGTCAGCCTCGTTGTAGCCCTCAAAAGAGCGCTTTTCTTTCCAATATTTCAACGCAGCCGGGATGTCTAAGCCCTTGGAATTGTAGATCCCGCCGCCGACATCTGAGATCGCCACCACCTTATAGCCGTGTTCGTGCATCAGCTCCGCGCCGATGCCGCCCACGTTGCCCGAACCCTGCACAACCACAGATGTTCTTTCGGGCGTCAGGTCATATCTTTTTATCGCCTCGTTAACCGTTATCATTACGCCGCGGCCTGTCGCCTCGCGTCGCCCGAGAGAGCCGCCGAGAGCGACCGGCTTACCGGTAACGACCGAGGTCACGGTGTGCCGGGCGTGCATTGAGTAGGTGTCCATAACCCACGCCATCGTCTGCTCGTTGGTGTTCATGTCCGGCGCCGGAACGTCCTTGTCCGGTCCGATAAAATCGATCAGTTCCGCAGTGTATCGGCGGGTCAGGCGTTCAAGCTCGCCGATCGACATTTGCAGCGGATCGCAGATAATACCGCCTTTGCCGCCGCCGAATGGCACGTTCACGACCGCGCACTTCCATGTCATCCAGGCTGACAGTGCTTTAACCTCGTCCAACGAAACGTCGGGCGCATAGCGGATGCCCCCTTTTGCCGGGCCCCGAGCAAAATTATGCTGTACGCGATAGCCTTCAAACACCTGTATATGCCCGCTGTCCAGCCTGACCGGAACATAAACCTTTATTTCGCGGCTCGGCACGCGCATCACTGCGTAAAGGTCCGGCTCAAGCCCTAGAAGCTTCGCCGCGCGATCAAATCGCTCGCTCATAGCCTCAAAAGGATTTTTCTCATCGCTTCCGATAAAGCGCCGCATCTCGTCAGCCATTGGATTTGCCATCTTTAGTCGAGTCTCCACGTATAAATACTGATAGATCGTTTGTTTAAGTCAAAATCTCGTTCATCGCTCCCGAGCGAAAACCCCGCAGGTCTAGTGTGACGTATTTGAAACCAAATTCTGTGAATTTTTCGTCTATGAGCCGTGCAAACTCGCTCGACAACGCGCGTTCCATTTCGCTCGGCGCGATCTCGATCCGCGCCAGCTCGCCATGAACACGAACGCGAAACTCGCGAAAGCCCATCTCGCGCAGCCATGCTTCGGCCCGCTCGACCTTAGACAGCCGCTCGATCGTGACCGGCGTGCCGTATGCGATCCGTGACGCCAGGCAGGGCGATGACGGCTTGTCCCACGCGCGGATGCCCGCAGAGCGGCTCAGGTGGCGAATTTCCTGCTTTGTTAATCCGACCTCGGCCAGCGGGCTCGAAACTTTATGCTCGCGCGCCGCAGCGCGGCCGGGCCTGTGATCGGTCAGGTCGTCGGCGTTCATTCCATCGACTACAAAAAGGATATTTTCATCGCGAGCGATAGCGGAAAGTTTTTCATAAAGCTCGCTCTTGCAAAAGTAACAGCGGTTGGTCGGGTTAGCGATATATCGTGCGTCTTCGGTCTCCACGGTCCTTACGCTGATGAACCTTAATCCCAATTCGGTCCCGGCGGTTGTGGCTTGATCGATCTGGAAGTCCGGAACGCTTGGCGACACTCCGAGAACACAAAGGGCGTTCTCGCCAAGCTCGCCGTTGGCGACGTATGCCAGATAGGTACTGTCGACGCCGCCGGAGTAAGCGACCAACACACGGCCCATTCCGCGCATCATATGACGCAACTTCTGCTCTTTTGTCAATGCCTCAGGCTTGACGTTTGGAACGGCATTTTTATGAGCGTCGGCGGGAGTTATTGCCTGATCGGACAAAGTTTGCACAAGCTAAAAATCTTAACGTGTGTAAATAGGTAAATCAAATCCGACCGCTTGCGTACAAGATGTCGACGAGCTTGATCGCCGGTGCTAAGATTTTCTTTCACTGCCAGCAAATGAACGAACGATCTTATCGTGCCTCGCACACGCTGCTTGCAATAATTTTTGTCGGCGTTACTTTGCTTTTCGTCGGCAATGCGTCGGCACAGGACGAACCGGCGGCTCCGGCTCAGCAGGCTATCGAAATTTTCGAGCAGGCTCAGGACGCACATTCAAAAGGCGATTATCAAAAGGCGATCGAGCTTTACGACAAAGCTCTCGGCGTCATCCCTGAATTTCCCGAAGCTGAGTATCAGAAGGGAAACGCGTTCGCCTCATTAAAGAAGCCCGCCGATGCCGAAGCCTCTTATCGGCGAGCGATGGCGATTCGCGAAGATTGGACGCTGCCGATCGTGGCGCTCGGGACGCTGCTCGAACGCCGCGGTGAATACGTCGAGAGCGAAAAGCTTCTCAATAAAGCCATCGCTCTGGACGCGACCAGCTTTCCGGCTTTTTCGGCATTGACCGAACTCAGGCTACGTACAAATGCGCCGGTCAATGTATTGACCTCGCTCCTTGCACAGGTCCGGATCTTTGCTTCGAAAGTTAACGCGGGGCCGCCCGCGTTTACGACGCAGGCCTCGCTCGAAAACGCTATCGGCGATCGGACCGCAGCCAAAAAGAGCGTTGAACGTGCGCTCGGTATCGATCAGCAGTATCGACAGGCTCTCTATTTAAAAGCGGATATCGCGCTTGCCGAGAACGACATTGGCCTTGCCGACAACGTAACAAAGACGATAGAACAGATCGATAAAGACACTGAAGACGCTATCGTCCTTCGGGCTCGCGTGATGCTGGCTAACGGCAAGACGGATGACGCCCGCGCTCTTCTTTCATCGATAGCTTCGCCATCGCCGGCTGCAAAGGCGATCCTCGCAACCGCAGATTTTGCCGCTGAAAAGTCACCAGACGCCCTCACAAGATTGCTGGAGAAGGACCCTAAAAATCCTGTCATCCTCGGCCGGCTTTGTTCGATCTATCGACTAAAGGACGCTGGCCAGGCGTTGGACTACTGTCGCCGAGCCTTTGAATCACAGCCCACAAACATCGAGCCGGCCATTGGCTACGGCGCCGCGCTGGTGCAGGCGAAACGCTTTGACGAGGCGGTCGAAATTTTTAGAAAACTTGTCGCCGTCGCTCCGGAAAATTCGACGATCCATGCTAACCTCGCGACTGCACTTTTTGAGTTAAAGCGATATCAGGAGGCCAAGACCGAATATCAATGGCTGACTGTAAAGGACCCGGTGCCGCCGATCGCCTATTACTTTTTGGCGATCTGCCACGATCAGCTTGGCGAATATATGGACGCGGGTGCCAACTACGGTCTCTTCCTGAAAAACGCGGATCCGGTCCGGAATAAGGACGAGATCGAGAAAGTCAAATTCCGGATGCCGGCCGTCGAGAAGGAAATAAAACGGCTCGCGGAACGGTCAAAGAGTAAGAGTGGGAGCTAATCCTTATAGTTTTGATCGCCGATTTGTGACCCATCGATCACTGCGCTCCCTGTGCCTGTTTTTTGGCCTTCTCTTCACATGCTTTGTACTTGCCTCTGTTGACTGCGCTCAGGGGGACGACATCGCACCGCCTCCGCTAAAGATAATGTCGAAGACAGAGAAATCTCAGCTTACCGTCGAGACCGAGCCGAAAGG
>DASXPW010000406.1:0-8156 GCA_036493385.1 Pyrinomonadaceae bacterium | reverse complement strand
GCGTAGTTGACTCCGCCGAGTCGGTCGGGGTTGCTGGATTGTTCGGATCAATGAAGGTTCGCAGAGTATACTGATTGCCCTCGGTCGGCGATCCGGAGATATCCACCCTTGAGAAGGTATCGAGGTTTTCTGGGCGGCGTTTGACGGAATCGAAACGGGCGCGTTCGAAAGCGATCTTCAGGCCATTCGCGGCGTTCTGCAATTTAAGTTTCTCGCGCGAGCTCCCAAACGACATCAGCGCCAGCGTGGCGACGACCGCGATGATCGCGATGACGACAAGTAGTTCGACGTAACTGACGCCGGATTGGTTTCGCGATGTAGAGAAACGGCGCATTAGTGATCGAGTTCTAAAGTTGTGCCGGAGGCGGGAATGTGCCCGCCGACACGGCTGATCTATTTACCACCCAGACGGCCGGCCAGTTCAAACATCGGACTGTAGAGGGCCGCGACAATAAACCCGACAAAAATACCAACGGGGACGATAGCGAAATTCTGCACCCAAAACATCACGGCTGCAAGTTCGCGTTCGGCGCGGGTCTCGACGACCTTTGCGTAATTATGGAAAGTGTTTTGCATATCGGCCGTGCGTTCGAATGTCATCAGCACGCCGCCAAACTCCTTTCCCATCAGAAACGGATACGGTACGAAGAGCTTGTGCAGGTCGGTCGATTCGGTCATGAAGCGGTGCCGGACGTGCATCAGCATCTGGGCGTATTCGGGGTTGGTCGACGTATCGGCCGCAACCGAGAACCGCTCGGTCATCGACGGGATGCCGCCCGACAACATGGCAAGCGTCCGCAATGTCTGTGCGGAATAATAATGACGGAAAAACGAGCCGAAAACGGGCATCCGCAGACTTGCGACCTTGATCGAATTGCTGCCGTCGCTGGTCTGGCTCCAACGCCAGAAATAAAGCAGGACGATGATGAGCGCGATGATCGTGCCGATGCCCCACCAACTGGTCAAAAAGTCTGAACCGGCGATCATGATGCGCGTAATGAGCGGCAATTGCGCGTCCTGGCCCTGAAGCAATCCTTTATAAAGATCGACCATGCGGGGCATGACGAAATATTCGACAACGCCGACCGCGACGAAACAAAACAGAATGACCGCGATCGGGTACATCATTGCCGATCGGATGCTGGAACGAATGGCGTCGGCCTTTTTCTCGGCCTCGGCAAAGCGGTGCAGCGTCAAGAGAAACGCGCTCTTGCTGTCGCCCGAGTCGACGTCGGTCGCGGTACCGACCTCTTCGCCAATGCGAAGGGCGCAGATGAACGTGATCGGGAAAAGCGGCTCGCCTTTTGCGTCACGCTGAGCGGCAAATGATTCGGAAAGGCTCCAGCCGTTGATGACCAATTCGCCGGCATTGATCAGCGAATCAGCCAAAACGCGATTGGTCTGCGCGGCCGAAAGCAATCGGCAAACCTGCGTCGGGCTCTCGCCGACCTCCATCAGATCGCCGAACTGTTCGGCGAGGGTGGCGAATTCGACGGAGGTCGGACGACGATTCTTTTTTCTAGCGCCGCGACGCTCGGTCATCGACGCGAGATTGATGCCGGCGCGCTCTAGCTCATTGGCGGCCTGCGTCGGGTCTTCGGTCTGAATGAAGCCTTTGACGGGCAGGCCGAGCGAATCAACACCCGAGAAGTTAAATCCGCCGTCGGACGTCATGCCGGATGCTACTGTGTCAGGCCGCGCCGTGCGTTCTGTCCCGGCGGATCCGCGGCCGTTGGATGAGCCGAGCGGACGGATCGTCGAATGGCCACTGCCAGGTGCTTGTATGTCTCGTAGTTCGTTCACTTCTTTAACTTCCCCACTACCACCACGGCGGTCCTGACTATGAGACCGGCCGCAAGCGGCATTGCAGGCAGGCTGCCTGCGGTCCCAGAAAAAAGTTGCATTCGCTCACGTTCAGCCACCCGCTACCGCGGGCGGTTCTGACCAGGCCGCAAGCGGCTTTGCAGGCAGGCTGCCTGCGCCCCGGCAACTAACTCTCGGCGGCGGCCTCGTGCCGCTGCAGCGCGTCCTCGAGCCCACGCGGCTCAATGTCCGCCTGATCAAACTCCTGATTAGAATATTGCCGCTTGCTCTCGACCAGGCCGAGCACGGCCGCGACCTCAAGCTCGGATGTGACGCC
This sequence comes from Pyrinomonadaceae bacterium, assembly GCA_036493385.1. Taxonomy (GTDB): domain Bacteria; phylum Acidobacteriota; class Blastocatellia; order Pyrinomonadales; family Pyrinomonadaceae; genus OLB17. Next base: position 6,016 of record DASXPW010000406.1, on the reverse strand, counting down.
GTCGAGCACCTTTTGCCGGGCGACCTCCTTCATCGGGGTCATATAGCCCGCGCGGATCGCCCGCTGGACGACGTCGCGGGCGGAAAGGTTGCGGTCCTCGACCCACTCTTTAACTTCCTCGTTAAAATAAAGCAGCTCGGCCATCGCCGTGCGGCCGCGAGTTCCCTTGTTGAAACAATCGGGACAGCCGACGCTCTTGTAAACTTCGCGGTCGTAATCTTCGGCCGGGTGCGGGTCGACGATCTTGCATCGCTCGCAGAGCTTCTTGATCAGCGCCTGCGCAAGGACCAGATTGAGACCGGTCGACAGATTTTCGCGGGGCAGTCCGAGCGAAAACATTCGAGAAAGCGTGTCTTCGACATTAGCCGCGTGAAATGTTGACAGCACCAGATGGCCAGTCAGCGCCGCGTTGATCGCTACGGACGCGTGCTCACCCGAACGCAGCTCGCCGATGCCGATGATGTCAGGATCGGCACGCAGGCACGAGTAAAACGCATCCCACCACGTGAACGGCGTGTTCGGGCGGAGGCTCATCTGCGTGCGAAAGGGCGAACGGATCTCGACGGGCTCGCCGATCTCGATTATCTTGCGCGAATCGGGCTCCTCGAGCGCGGCGTATATCGCCTCAAGCGTGTTTGTCTTGCCGGAGCCGGTCGCGCCCGTGACGATAAGAATGCCGCGTTTCTGTTGGTAAGCCGCCTTCAGATCGGCGATCTGGCGCGGAAGAAATCCGACCTGATTGATGTCGCGGATCGGTTTTAATTGCGACCGCAGGACGATCGACGGCGCGTAGAGCGTCGGCTGTGACACAAATCGCAGCTCGATCTCGGCTGCTCTCTTATCGCGAAGCGCTCGGACCTTGACGGTGGAGTCGATGTCCTTAAACTTCATCTGCGTGGCATCTTTGCCCGAGATCTCGGCCATGCCCATGCAGATCTGCTTTATCTTGACGAATGGGATATTGTCCCAGCGGACAAACATTTCGCTGTCATATCGAAAACGAATTCGGCCGGTCGGTTGTCCCGCCTCGATGTGCATATCGGATGAGCCGGACCGCAAAAATTCCATCAAGATCAAACGGATGAATTCCTGCGTGGTCAACTCGGCTTCGCTGCGGCGGATGTTGGTCTCGTACTCATCGGTGTTGGTGAGATCGATCCACTCCTCGGCCTCATTTACAAAGTCGGCGTCGGCGGTGGCCTGCACGGCAAAGGCCTCTTCGGCGGTGAGCGACGTTTTGCCCTCGCCCCAATTTTTCGTCTTCTGAGACTGTTTTTTCTGCTGGTGCTCGAGCACCATCGACTGCGTTCGCTCGTCGTAGATATGCGAGTGCAGGTAATGAAAGAAAGCCTCTTCGAGCTGAACGAATCGGACGTTGAACGGGCTGACCTTTAGCGCGTGAACGACGCCGTTACGATGGTCGCCATTCCGAAGCTGGACGAGGCCGACCTCGAAATGCTGCGACCCGAGCGGGCCGCTCCAGGTGTTGAGAACGATGGCCTGATAACGGCTGGAGGCTTCGCGGTTTAGATATTCCGACAGCTTTTGCAGACTGTCGATGGCATAGCGCTGCTCAAAGCCCGTCTCGGTTGCCAGCGAAAAATGAACGGGCGCCTGGGCGTTGCCATTCGCATCAGTCTCGCCGCTGGTGATCAACCCCGTCTCAATGCGATCGTCATCGAGCACATCGACAAAGGCATCATGTATGATCTCGGGACTCGACATAAAAACTTCTAAAACTCTAAGACGCTTTTCCGAAAACATTTTGCGGAAAAATTATCCCGGGGGCATTTAATTTCAATTCGGGCCAGATAACCGGTATCAATGGTCCGGTTTCGGCGGCACGACCTGTTTTGGCTCGGCCTTATTTGACAGGTCAAGCATCTTTGGCGTCAGCGACGGCGGATTGGTCGTCGCACCTGGCACCTGAACGGGTTCGATGACGTTGCCGTAGGGCACGACCGAGACCGAGATCGCAAAATAAAGTCGATTCATTCGCGTATCGCGGATCCGCCGTTTGAAGAGCTCTCCGATGATCGGAATGTCGCCGAGGCCCGGCGTTTTCGAGAGCGTCTTGCTGTCCTGATCGACCGTAAATCCGCCAAGAATGGCCGTTTTGTCCTGGTTCAACAGCAACTGTGTCTGGATCGAGCGTTCGCTTATGGCCGGGACGCCGCGGGCCGTCACCGAGGAATCAATGTCGTTGGCTGTCAGTCGCAGATCCAGCGTAACCGCCATCGGATTTCCGTTCTCGTCATCAATAACATACGGCGTTACGGCCAGATTGTTCGCAGCATTCACAAACACCACATCTCCCTGTCCGCCGAGCGTGCTGTCGATGACGATCGGCAATTCGCGTCCGACGTTCAACGTCGTGCACAGGCCGTCGATCACGGTAGCGAATGGCCGCGACTTGATCGATATCAATCCGTTTTCCTGCAACGCGGTCGCCTGGACGTTGAAATCAAAGGTCCCGATGATCGTTGAAAAATCAAAGAGAGTTCCGGTGCCGAGAGTGTGGCCCAAGACGCTACCGTTCGTTCGATCGTCGGCGGTGCCGCCGGTAATATTTGTTTGTACACCGATATCACGCAGCTTCGTTTGATCAGCCGTGTAAACGAGTCCCTTGACGATAACCTGAAACGGCGGACGATCGGCACGCTGAATGATCTGGTCAATGAGAGCAAACTCTTCTGCTGTCGCACGGATCACGAGAATATTCCGGCCGGGTATCTGTGTTACAAATCGGTTTGTTCGGCGTTCGTCAGTTTGGCCGGCACCGCCGCCGCCACCCTGTCCGCCTGCGCCGGCACTGCTCTCGGTCATTGAGCGTATACCGATTATCTTTTCGATCTCGATAATAAGTTTGTCGAACCTTGAGCTTTGCTGCTGAGCGGCGGTCTCGCCTTGCTGGCCGCCAGTGACGCCTCCGCCACCGCCGCCAGCCGAACCGCCGCCGCCGGACGTGCCTTGGCTACTGCCTCCGCAGCCGCCCTGGCCGCCATTTTGGCCGCCGCCGTTGCTGCGGCCGGCGAGGTCGACCGTACCGCCCGATGTTCGCTGCAAAAATTTCAGCTTTACAAATCTCGTTTCAACCTCGGCGCCGTCTTGCAATTTCGGCAGGTCGGCATTATCGATCAGCTCAATGGTGTTTGGCTCAACACATCGGGCGCGAACGCCGGAAACAAACAACTGCGAGCGAAGCAAAACGTTCCACGGTATGGCACCGGTCTTGATGTTTATCGGATGCTGGCGGACCTTCGGGCCCATCAGAAAATTCACGCCAAAGCGATTATGGATCTGTGTTATCAGCTCATCGAGCGTCAGGTCCACCATCTGGTTGAAGACGATCGGCTGGCCGACATAGCTGGTGTCACAGTAGCTGCCGTCGGGCACAACGGGCTTTCGATTTTCGATCGCACCTCCGAGGTATGAAAGGTCGTCATTCAGCTTTATCGGCTCAGATCGCGGCATTCGTATTCGAACGTTTGCCAGCTCGCCGTTGGCATTTAGAACGGCACTTGAGTGTCGGGGCAAACGTGAGCGTTCGTCGCGGCCAAAGTACATATTGTAGCCGCCCGAGCTTTTGACGTTGCCGCTTGGCTTCGTCCCGGTGCCATGTTGATCGCGAACGCCCGGGGCCGTTGCGGTAACCGCGTAACCGGTAAAAAAGCTGACCAATATAAGGCCGGCCAAAAAAAGTGCTGTGAGCCTAGTTAATCGTTTCATGACTTAGATCCAGCTTATGCGAACACGCTCCCGAGAGTGAGCGTGTCTCTTGAAACTAATAATCGCTTCCCGCTCCGACCGGTTGCTCGTTCTGCGCGGAACAGGTATTTGGCCGCGAATACGACCGGCGGCTTATTCCATTTGAAAATCCAAACACGACCTCGTCCGTGGTGAAAGAACTCAGCCAGCCGTCATAAAATCGAGTGCCCGCCGGAAAGCTAAACGTCCTGCACATCGAATATGAAAACAACATGACCTCTTGGGCTGTCTCGCCGCCGCTCGAAAAACCGACCGGAATAAGGTCGTCTATGGAAAGCGTTTCAGCCTCGGGGCCGACGTATTCACCGGCAGCGGCACGTTTCTGCCATTCGTCATGCCGCTCTTTGTTTGAGATAACCGGGGCGGTCGCTAAAGTCGTTCCCGAACCGGATATTGCTTGCCTACCGCCTACCGAGACGGTGTTCGTCTTTGCATCGGCGGCATTGGCCGATGTGCGAACGGCGGTGCCAAGCGACGATGCAGCGGCGATGCCCGAGATCCCTTCGCGGTCTACGAACGGGTTTTGGACCTCGGCGGCCGTCGGCTCATTCTCGAACGACATCGCTTTTGCCAGGTCGGTCTCGATCTTAGGATCGATGACGAGCTGAGCGGGTTGAACTTCCGCGTCGGCCTCGGCGCGGCGGCTATCCGCATATGCTCCAAAGATCGCCATAAGAACGAGCACGATCAGAACGCCGATGAATGTGCCGCCAAACAAAAGCGCAAGGCGAGTCGCGGCACGTTCACGAAGCGGAAGCGCCTGAGGAGCGGGTGACAGTCGCTGTTGAGCTATCATTTCGTCACCTCCGCGTTTTGATTAAGCGCCAGGTCCGCCGGTATCGCCGGCATCTCTGCGGGCGGCGGCGCGTGATAGGCGACGAGAGTAAATCCAGCCGTTACGTTCGTCCTTAGCGACCCGATCGAAAAATCGCGGACGAGCAGGATCCTCGGCATATGCGAAATGTCGGCAAAAAAATGCACGACCTGCGGATATGGCCCGGTGACGACAGCGGGTATCTCTCGCTCGTAGAGCTTTTCTGCGACCGGCGATTTTACGGAATCTTTAACCGCCATCAGGCCCGTGAGCGTGACGCCGTTTCGCTGCGCCGCCATTTCGACCTGGCCGAGAACATCGGAAACTTCGGTCTCCTGCGGAAGCAGCGGCTTGGCCTCGTTGTAAAGATCGACGATCTTTTTAAATTCGGCACGAAATCGCGGTTCGCCGGCCAGCATCTGATCGGTGCGTTTGTTTTCGGCCTCTTTCTTGATCACGGCCTGGCGATACTCGTCATTTGACTGGGTCCAACCTGAGAGCAAATACGAGTAAACGAGGTAAGCCGCGCCGATCGAGATCGCCGTCATCACGATGAGTGAGAGGATCGGCCCGTGACGCATCGACTCTTCGAGTATTACGTCGCCGATGCTTTTTAGTGGGTTTGTATTTTGAACTGGTCGCATAAAAATCTCAGGCTCCCGGTTTTGGCGACGCTGCGGTCGATGTTGTCGGTGCAGGAGCGCCCGGCTTTGCCGGCGGGACTCCGGGTTTTGCCGCGCCCGGTTTTGTCGGCGGCGGCGGTACAAACTCGTCCATCGGTACATAATTGCCCGTGATGCTCCAGGCAACGACGCCGGGCTTCACCTGTGATGCGGGCAGTATCGAACCCTTGACAGTCGGCAACGCGGGCTGTCCGCCCTGCGGCGCGGGCTCCGTTACGCCTTCCTGCACCTCGTAGGCAAGGTTGCTAAAAAGCCTCGAACCGCTTTCGGGCCCGCCCATAAACTCGAGCGTTTTCAGGAACGCCGCAACCGAATCTTTGTTGTGGGCATAGCCTTTCATCTGCACATCGCCTGTCGGCTGCAGTTTTAAGTCAGAGACGTAAAACGCCGGGTCGATATTGAATGGGTAATTCGAATTTAGTTGATAGAGCAGGCCCATCCCGACCGGTTGCTGGCGACGAAGTCGACTCACTTGCTTGATGAACTCCTGATACCACTTGAGGTTCGCCTCATAAGACTTTCGCCGATCAAGCGCCGGTTTCAATCTCTGGGTTTCGGCATCTGCCCGGGAATCACGGACCGCGGTCAGGCCTTCAGAAACGATCAACCCGGCAACGATCGCCAGCAGCGCCGCAAATACGGCAACCGGCGGCGCGAGCAGCGTGAAAATGGCGCGAGTACGTCGCTGCTGGGCGTATTTTTGCTCGTTAAAGCGCCTCTGGTCCTCTTCGGTATCGGCGAGGACAAGTAG
>DASXPW010000405.1:0-18883 GCA_036493385.1 Pyrinomonadaceae bacterium | reverse complement strand
GGGCCTTAAATTCTTATCTGCAAATGGTGAATATCTTGTGGATCTGCACGCCATCACACCTTCATGGCCCGAATTTCTATTCGGCAATGTGCCACGTCGACATACTTGATTCGTCGCGTATTGCAACTGGATCGCCTGCCGGCGAGTTCACTCAATTTTGATTATCCCGTACCTGGTCGCGGCGGTTGCGAGATCTATGACGTAGCCGATCTGGACTTGTCGGGCGCGCATTTGCTCCATCCAGTCGTCGGATCGTGAGGTCCAGCCTGCGGTCGATGTCGTTACCAGTTTACGGAGACCGCGCAGGTATGTTTTCTTTGCCTTTTCGGTCATGGCGATCGCGGCGACGCGGCCCTTGAGCAGTCCTTTGTTATGGGCGTTGGCCCGAATGGTCGGAAGCTGTTCGTCGATCCCATTCTGGTTTGTCGCGTTGTCCCAGAAACGGTCGATCGTAAACCGCACTTCCCACTGCAAGAGTCCGGTCACAAAGCCTTTCGAAAAACCGGAGGCATACCCTTCCTTTCGCGCCTCTTCGCGGGCCTGATAGTATCCTGCTCCTAGAGCGACACCCACCGCTGCCATCGCGATCACAGGAACGACAACGGCAGCCGCGATAGTACCCGCGCCGGCCACCAACGTGCCTTCGGCTGCGGTCGCAGCAGCATCCGCCGCTGCAATGGTGACCGCCTGCTCCTCAGCGGCGATCTGTGACAGCGCAGCCTGAAGCGGCCCGCCGGGCTTACCTAAAAACGACGCCGCCATGTCCTCGATATACGAATCCATGCCCATCATTCGCAAATATCTTAACCTTGCGACCCAGGCGGGTGTGGCCCAGACTGTGTACTCGGCCGCCGTCATGGGGGCCGTCGTTGTGGACACACCGCCGAACGCTGATTCAACGATCGAAACTACCGTTTCTACTGACATTCCTTTGCCCTCCTCAAAAGATCCGGTATCGCAACGGGAATCCAGCTACGAACGAGTTCAACCGCGCTCGGCCGTTTGGGTTCTCAATATGGTAAGACGTGGTGGTGAAATGCTTTCACGAGATGTACGAAAACCATGATCATCGCTTTCGATCGAGGAACTTTGCCGGGTCATTTGTGATCACCGCATAAACGCCAAGTTCGTTGGCGCGGAGGAGCCAGTTTGGGTCGTCGACGGTCCATGCTGTGATGGGTAATCCGGCTGCGGCGGCGCGGGCGGCTATTCGCTTGTTGACCAGCGAACGGTGCAGCGAGAGATGCGTCGCACCGTGTTCGAGTGCAAGGTCGACGATCCGATGCCGACCGCCGACAAAATGCGACAGCCGCGACCCGAAAAGCGCGGCTGTTTTTATCTCGGGCAGATGCTTACGGATGCGTGTTATGACACGCAGATCAAAGCTCTGGACGATCAGGTCCGGCAACAGTGGCCAGGCCGCGATAACTCTCGCGACTGCGTCGGTTAGCGGCGCGACTTCCGCGCCGGTGTCGATCTTAAGCTCGACATATATCGGCCCTTTTAGATCGCCCAGCAATTCAAGCGTCGCAGTAAGTGCGGGCACCGTCTCAAGCGAATATGGCTCGTTGGCAAGGTGTGGATGACGTCTGTTAAACCACGAGCCGATATCCATCGTCGCCAAATCGGCCGAGGTCAGATCGGCCACACGGCGTTTAAGACCCGCCGTCCGCTCAAGTCTCGCGTCGTGGATGACGACCGGCACGCCGTCAGCCGCAAGCCTGACGTCAAACTCAACGCCGACAGCGCCAAGCGCAATTGCACGCCGAAATGCCGCCCGGGTATTTTCCGGCGCCTCGGCACTCGCTCCTCGATGGGCGATGATCAAAGGTCTCGACATCTTTTTAATGACACTCGATCTTCAATCTCCGAGTTGATCGTTGAAATAGGCGCTGAACCAGACAGCCTACGCTCCTCTTCTCTGTGCATTCTGTGCCTTAGCTCTGTGTACCCTGTGTTAAGAAAACGGCCTAATACACAGCGCACAGAGTAGCCGCAGAAAACAGAGAAAAACTTAGGGCCAAAAACAAGATCAGAGATACTCAGGCCGCAAGCGGAGCGAAAGAGGCATTCGCGCGCAGGTCACACTGCCTTCTTTTCAAGCAGAAAGATGGTCTTTGACCATGCGATGGGCTCGTTGATAGGGAATTCGTGATTGCCGACGATGTTGAAATACTGCTGTGAAACGCTCCGGACCTCCTTGATCGGGTGGATCTTGAAGTTGTAGAGGATCTCAAGCACCGAACCGACGATGCCGGCCTTGACCGGAAGCAGGACGAGCTTGCCGTTCGGTTTCAAAACCCTCGACAGCTCGCCGAGGCCGTCTTCGAGATTAACGTACTCAAGCACGCCGCAGGTCATGACCATGTCAAACGTCGCATCTGCAAACGGCAGCGTCAGGATATTGCCCTGTGTCTCGACGATCGGTGCATAGCGTTTCTTTTTGGCAAATTGCTCACGGGAAAGCCTGAGGGAATTGAACGAGAGGTCAAGGGCCACGACACACTTAGGTTGGAAACCAGAATCGAGCAGGCTCATCGTGACGATGCCGGTGCCGCTGCCTGCGTCGAGGACGACCGAATCGGGAGCGAGCTCGATCTCCAGCGAGCGGAGGTATTTGGCGACCGAACGTCGGTAGCCGTTCAGCTTTAATGCGAAATTGTGGACGTCCGCAATGCGGTCATAAAAGGTCTGTGTGCGCTTTTTCGATGAATGCCCTTTTTTTGCCATCGTCTATTTTTCGGCCACTAATTTCGCGATGATCTCTCGCATTTCGTCGAGCCTGTATTGACTCGTTCCACTTTCCAAATATCTGACGACGCCCTTACGGTCGATCAGGGCGACGGTGGGAATACCCGCGGCACCGTACGCCAAGTGATTCGTTTCGTCCTTTGCCATCAAAAGATCATACGAAACACCGTGCGACGCGGCAAAGTCCTTTACATACTTTAGTTCCGAGTCGCGGTCGGCCGGCATCCCGGCGGCCAGTCCGTAATAACGCGTTAGGCCAAGGATAACAAATCCTTGCGGTCCGAAGTCGGACTTCCATTCCTGCATGGCAGGAAAAGCCTCGACGCAAGGACCGCACCATGTTGCCCAAAAGTCCAACAATACGACTTTTCCGCGAAGATCGGCAAGCGAGCTGATCTCGCCAGCCGATGGTTCGAGGTCGCTCAGCGCCGGTGCCGTCTCGCCGAGCACACTGTATTGCTTTTCGCGCGCCTTGAGCTTTTCGAGCACTTGCGTCTGCGTTGTCTTGGAGGCAAAGATCTTATCGGCCTCGGTTAGCGCGGTTTTGTAGTTTGCGAGGGCCTGCGGTTTTCGGCCGGTATCGATCTGGTACGTGATCTGGCTGTCAACGGAGTAGAACCATAGGCTGCCGGACTGCAGTTCGATGCCGGTCTTTCGCATGTTTTCGAGCGTCGCGTCGGCCTTTGGCTGCTGGGCGAGGTCGCGGTAGAGCTTGAAGAGAGAGAATCCGCTCTCGATCAAGCTGTCGATCGTCTTCTCACGCTGGCCTGGTTCGGCGGCGATGGTCTTATAAGCAGAATAGGCAGCGTCTGCATGCTGTGCACCGCCGGCGAGATCGCCCGCTTTGGTTAGACCCGCCGAAAGCTCTTTTTCGATCTGGCCGATTTGGCTGGGCCTAACAGGCGTGCCCTTGAGATACTCGGCCAGCATCTTTGTCGCCGCATCAAACTGCTTTTGCCTTGCGAGCAGAACGGCGTCGATGGCCCGGGCATCCTGCGATTTTTCCGGCGGCAGATCGCTCTTTGTGAGGTAAATTTCAAACGCTTCTCTCGCAGCGTCACCATTGTCGGCAACCCAATGAAGCATTCCGAGATAGTAAAGGTCGTCGGCTGTGAGTTCTGTTCGCTTGCCGACGGCGGCGGCATACTTAGCGGCAAGCTGCTTCCGCTCGCGGTAGGTCTGTTGGATGAGAGCTTCGCTGACAGCGACCTTTTTTTGATCAAACTCAGCAAATTTCTTTCGGTTGTAGGCGTTGGCTTCGTCAAATAGGTCCTTTGCGCTGCGGCCCGCGGTCGGATCGGAGGTCAAAGCGACGGTCGCCGATTCCGGGCCAACACGCCTCGACTGCGCAAGAGCGCACGAGGCCAGGAGCAAAATGACAACCAATGCCCGCATATGCATTTACGATCTTATAGTATAGCGTGTCGGACGCTAAGAATAGCCGGTTATTTGACGCTGTTCGGCTTCTGGAAACCCGAATCGGTCGAGAAATTCGTTTGGCTTGCCTGTGACCGCATCGGCGATGAGCCTGGCCGTAATAGGCGTCAGAAGGATGCCGTTGCGAAAGTGACCGGTCGCCACAAAGAGTCGGTCAACGAACGGCGCTCCGCCGATCACTGGACGACCGCCCTCCGCGTATGGCCGCAAGCCGGCCCATTGATCATCGATGCTGAAGTCGCTTATCGCGGGAGCCATTTCGGCGCCTGTCTCACGCAGACACTCAAGGGCGGCCTGAGTGTTGGACTTATCAAATCCGACATCCTCTGCCGTTGCGCCGACAAGCAACCGTCCGTCGGCACGAGGCACAAGATATCCTCGGCGGCTGTACACCACGTGACTGCAAACCTGGGACGGCGGCCTATAACAGATCATCTGACCGCGGATCGGCTTCATTTGGATCGGCAGCACCGTCGCGCCAACCTTGATAAACGCCGTCCATGCGCCGGCGGTCAGGATGACGACATCCGCCGAGTACGTCTGCGTCCGGGTCATTACACCGGTGGCCATACCGTCATTGATCACAATGCGCTGTACGTCGGCATTGTCGACAATTCGGATGCCGTTCATAGCGGCGTAACGAACGAGAGCTTCGACGAGCTTTCGATTCTCGACCTGGCCGTCATGCGGAAACAAGAGACTCTCGCGGATGTGCGGAGAAAGATCTGGTTCAAACTTCAGGGTTTCGCGAGGATCGAGACGCTGCACCTCGAGACCCGCGGCTGTTTGCCATGCAACTCGTTTCTCGATCTCTGCCGAATCCCTGTCATCGAAACCAACGAAAAGCGTCCCGGTCTGATTGAGCTCGATGTCGATGCCGGTCTCGTCAACGAGTTCATCCGCAAAACGGGGGTACATGCTGTTCGACTCGAAACAAAGCCGAAAGAAATTGTCGGCCTCGTCCGCCTCGACCTGCGGCGCGAGAATCCCAGCCGCCGCCCACGAGGCTTCGCGCCCCGGCGCGCCTTTATCAAAGATCACGATCTTTTCGACCCCGCGTGTTTTCAGCTCACGAGCTATCGACAACCCGATAACGCCGCCGCCAACAATGATCACATTCACAAACCAATGATGCTGTTGACCCAAATAATTGTCACGCAAGCGCTGAGCGAATATTCACCGCGTCTCCTCGACCGAGTTGAATGCTCGAGGGTTTCGAACGCTTGGTCGGGCGACACCATTTATCGATAGAGTCGTCTCTGAACTGCTATCTTTGGGCTAGGTCATCGACAGATACTATCTGTTTGCCGTGCACAAGTCTTGAGAGCCAGGGATCGACGGACCGACCGGACCGTTCGAGGTTTTGAAACTCAATTAGTGCCTCGGTCCGTTCTTTGTTCAGCAGATAGAGAATGACGATCATTTTGCGAGCGTCGCCGTCATCTGGTCTGAGGGCAAGCGTGGCGCGTGCCTCTTCGATCGCTCTCGAGATCTTACCGACACGACCGTATGCAAAAGCAAGATTGAACGACACTTCCGGGTTTTTAGGGTCCAATGTTTCCGCCCGTTCGAGCAGGTCGATCGACGAGCGAAAGTCATCTGTTCGAATGTAAAGACAGCCGAGGTTATATAGCGAAGTCGAACTGTCCGGTCGCGCTTCGATCGCCGCACGGAGGCTGCCAATAGCGCCTGCATAATCGCCCTCGTCGATTTGAATGAGTCCCAATTGGTTAAGCGCCGCTGCAGAGTTCGGTTCGAGCGTCAGAGCCTCTGCGATGACCGACCGTGCTCTTGCGAGGTCCTTCAGAAGGTAATAGGCTGTCCCGAGATTGTAGTAGGACTTTGCGTTTTTTGGGTTTTGCTTTACCGCGTCCTCAAGCATCTGAACAGCGTGAACAAGGTCTCCGTTCCGGATCGCCGTCACCGCACTCTTGTTCACATCGGGAACTGCCTCAGCTGAGCTTTGGGACAAGGCCGTTGTCGCAAGAAACAGAATAATGCTTGTTATGGAACACACTAATATCGTCATCGCTCAGGTTCCTCCGGACTAAGTAGGTCAACTGTTGATCAGGCCAAAAGTTTTGTGTCGACACGGAAAGGTGATCACCGCAGCAGGCTGCGATCGTGCATGAAAAAGCCCCGAGAGAGTCGAGGCTTTTTCAACTAAACGGCAGCAGCTTCAGGAGAGTTTTTTGCCGTTAGTCCTGGTCATTGCGGTATTACGGTCATCGTGAATGGCATGTGGTACTGGCCTCCGCCACTCACGCTTCGGCCCGAAGTAACTTCGAGACCCGCGATGATCGGGTCGGATTCACAAGCGCTGCCCGCGCCGCAGTCGGATGACGGGAGCGGCGTGATGCTAAAGCGTTCGCCGGACGCGTCCCTGACATAATTAACATTGACTGGCGAGGTGGAATATGGCGAATTTACCGGTCGCGAACTCATTGCCGTCGGGTTCCACAGTAGCGCGTAGTTTGTTTTATTGCTGCCGCCAACCGTCCAGTTGCCGGCATTTATTCTTGTTTCAAAATTTCCGGTACAGATGCCCGTATTCGGGTCGGTTACGCAAGTTTCCTTAGCGTAATATGCGCCAAGAACGTTCATTTGTGCCTTAACGCTTTGAACGGGTGACGCGTACCACCATGACGGCGCACCGCCTGTATATGCTGGATCGGTGAAGTCGAAGATCAAAGACCGGGTCGAACCGGTGGTCCAGAATGTCAGGTCGCGCGAGCCGCTGACGAGATTGAATACGGCGCTCACGCCCTGGCTTCCGTTCACATAGGCACCGCCGCCATCACTTCTGACACGATTTGCTGCCTGGCAGGCGGCATCGCCCTGAGCGCAGGCGCCGAATTGAACAATTGCACCGGGATTAGTCGTTTTTGACTTCGAAGCGAAACCGTTCAATGCCAGCACTAATATGACTGCAACGACGATAAGCGGGTAATTTTTCATTTTATTCTCCTTCGGGTGATATTGCTGTCGTTCCGGCAAATAAATGCTTGTAAGCAAACCACAATTGGATTATGGTTATGCTCGTTCATTCAATCCGGCCGGGACAGACACCAGAGGAATCGAGACGAGCAAACTCCTTCTTGCGTATTTGTGCGGTTTGACTGCTCATTCACATAAACGACGTTTCGGCTGAAGCTCTATCATCGAATCAACAATTTTTCTCACCGGGCTAGTTGACGCTGGTTGGGAATATGACCGGGAAGATGAGTTCGGAAGCAGACATCAATGAGCTGTTAGGGCGATGCAGCGGCGGCGACGAGTCGGCCCTCGATGAGCTATTTCCAATCGTGATGCAGGAGCTTCGGCGGATCGCTCACGCTCAGATGCGGAACCAGCTCGCCGGCCACACCCTCCAGACCACGGCTCTGGTCCATGAGGCTTACCTGAAGCTTGTTAAGCAAAAAAATCAGATGTGGGCCGACCGCAGCCATTTTCTCGCGGTCGCGTCGAAAGTGATGCGTCACATTCTGCTTGATTACGCCAAAGCTAACACGCGTGAAAAGCGCGGGGGCGGAGCGGTCCATGTAGAGTTCGATGAAGCCGCGACCGTGTCATTCGAAAAGTCTGCGGAGATCATCACCCTTGACGCTGCCCTGGAGCGTTTATCAGAGGTCGATCCGCTGAAGGCTCGGGTCGTGGAAATGCGTCACTTCGGCGGAATGACGGTCGAGGAGACAGCCGAGGCGCTCGGCGTTGCCCCGATCACAATAATGCGTCACTGGAATCTCGCGAAAGCGTGGCTCCGTCGAGAGATCTCCGGCGAGTGAAACAGGCGCCGTTGCCGGCGGGATAGTTTTCCTGCCGGTAAGTCGTTTATGAGTATGGAACAAACGCGATGGACCAGGCTCGTTGGCAACAAATCGAAGAGATCTTTCACTCGGCGCGCGAACTAACGCCCGATGAGCGAAACGTCTACCTCGCCGGGGTATGTCGTGAGGACAGCGATCTATTCAAAGAAGTAAGTTCCCTTCTGCGTTCAGCCGATGGAGAAGGCAGTTTTCTGGGCGATGCAGGGTTTGAGCTCGGCCTGCGGCTGCTTGCCACGTCGGGAGACCTGCTGTCCAGCGGTCAGGAATTTGGCAATTATACGATCGCAGGCTTCCTCGGCCGCGGCGGAATGGGCGAGGTTTATTTGGCCGAAGACATCAGACTCGGCCGTCTTGTAGCACTCAAGGTCTTACCCACGGACGTGGCTTCCGCGCGCGATCGGACTCGCAGGTTCATCCTGGAAGCTCGAGCCGCCTCCGCCCTAAACCACCCAAACATTCTTACGATACATGAGATCGGCGAGATCGACGGCCGGCGATTTATCGCATCCGAGTATGTCAAGGGCATAACGCTGCGAGAATTGCTGAAGGATAAACTGCCGCTCGAGACGTCTCGCACGATCGAGATCGGGGTGCAGATCTCCGCTGCCCTAACCGCCGCTCACGCAGCCGGCATCATTCACCGAGATATTAAACCGGAGAACGTGATGCTGCGTGAGGATGGCTTGGTGAAAGTGCTGGATTTCGGTCTCGCAAAGCTTACCGAAAACGCCCAAGGCGCTTCTTCACCCGAGCACCTTACGACAACCGGGCCAGGGCTCGTCATGGGCACCGTCGCCTACATGTCGCCCGAACAGGCCCGTGGGCAAAGCACAGACGCTCGCTCGGACATCTGGAGCCTCGGTGTGGTGCTGTATGAAATGCTCGCGGGCCATCTGCCTTTTCAGGGCGAGACCGCCAGCGACATCATCGCCGCGATCTTGATGACCGAGCCGTCGCCCGGACAGATCGATGACAAGCCCGGCGGCCTATGGGAGGTGGTCAAGAAAGCCCTTCGCAAAGATCCCAAGGAACGTTACCGGTCGGCGAGGGAAATGGCCGACGGCCTGCGTCCACACGCTTCAGCTGCGGTGGCGGCGGCGCCCAATTCTCTCGGTCGCGCGACTGATTACAAACGGATCGAAGACACCGATCCGCATGATGTCTCGACCATCGAGGCGCCACCGCCCGGATCGAGTGACACGGTTGGACGCCGGTCGAGTTGGGGCCGACCCGCGCTCATACTTGCCGCGATCCTGGCTATCATGATCCCGATAAGCTATGCCATTTTCAGTTTCGCCAGGAATTCAGGCTGGTTTGCGCATGAGTCGATGAAGGTGAGCAGGCTCCTGGATACCGGGAAGACCGCAGTTGCGGCGATCTCGCCCGATGGAAAATATGTGGCTTATGCGATAGACGATAGCGGCAAACAAAGTCTTTGGATCAAACACATCGCGACAAACAGCACTGTGCAACTGCTGCCGCCGGAAAAGGTTTCCATTTTTAGTATTACGTTCTCCGGCGATGGCGGTCTCATCTACTACGTTAAGAACGATGACCTCTTTCAGATCCCCGTGCTTGGCGGCGAACCCAGGAAGCTCTTGTCGCGCGTGGGTGGTCCTGTCTCCCTGTCGCCCGACGCCAGCCGAGTTGCCTTTATCCGAGATCTTACTGAAACCGAGAACGCCTTGATATTGGCGGATATAGACGGCGGCGGTGAGGTAGAACTCGTACGCCGTCGTTTTCCGGATCAGTTCCGCGGAACAGTCGCGTGGTCGCCCGACGGCAGCACGATCGCCGCTCCGGTTGCCTTCAAGACTCAAACGCAGCGCGTAAAAATCATTTTACTGCCAGTTGACGGCGGACAGGAGACCTCAATAGCCTCGGAGAAATTTGTCGAGATCGATCAGGTCGTTTGGTTGCCTGACGGGAGCGGTTTGCTCGGTCCTGCTGACGCGGAAGACGAAAAACTCTCTCAAATTTGGTTCTTTCCTTCGTCCGGCGGTGATGCTCGACGGATCACAAGCGATCTGAACCAATACGCAGGCGCGAGTCTCGCTTCACAGGCCAGTCAGCTCCTGACGCTCCAATGGCAAAATCGCTATAACATCTGGCTTCTACCCGGGGGCAAAACCGATGAAGCTCGGATGCTTACCAACAACATCTATGCTCAATACCGTTTTATCACGGTCGCACCCGACGGCAGGGTGATCTTCCCCAGCAACGAGAACGCCGGGCAAAACCGTGACATCTGGATCATGGGCCAGGACGGGAGCAACGCAAAGCAGTTGACGACAAATTCCGGCGGGAACATAACTCCGTGTGTAACCGGCGACGGCCGATACATCGTTTTTGCATCCAGCCGAGGCGGCGACGAAACGTACCATATCTGGCGTATGGATATCGACGGCAGCCATCCAACGCAGTTGACAAAGGGACGTGCGGAGCGAGGTCCTCACTGTTCACCGGATGGGCAAACAGTGGTTTTTCAATCCGGCGGTCCCAACGAGGAAATGGATGTGAGCACACTTTGGTCGGTTTCTATTGACGGCGGCGAACCCGTCCAACTGACCAATTACCCTTCGAGTACGGCCGATATATCACCGGACGGGAAGTCCATCGCTTTTCGTTACAAAGAAACTCCCGACTCACAGATGAAGTTGGGAATAATTTCGATCGCGGGCGGGCGGCCGATCAAATCGTTCGACCTTCGTGCGAATCCGCGTCTGCGCTGGTCTCCGGACGGACAGCTTGTGACTTATATAAAGAACAATGACGGCGTGTCTAACGTTTGGGCCCAGCCCGTCAACGGCGATCCGCCGCGGCCGTTGACCAAATTTACATCGGAGATGATCGTTGGCTTCGATTGGACCAGGAACAATGAACTCATCTGCGTAAGAGGGCACGAGGCTCGTGACCCAGTGCTGATAAGCAATTTTTGATGATGCAAACTGTCGGTCAACTTTGGAGGTTACCGATATTTGGGGGCTTAAGTAACAATGATCCACGCAAGAAACGGCCTGCTGGTACTTTTTATAGTGGCATTTTCCCACCTTGTCGTTCAGGCACAGAGCAACGGTTCGATCGTCGGAACGGTGGTCGACCAGAACGGAGCAGCCGTGCCTGATGCTGTTGTTCAAATAAAAGGCGAAGGCGGCCTGCAATTTTCAGCCAGTTCCGGAGCCGACGGACTTTATGGCGTTCCGGCTGTTCCGAGTGGATCGTACACAGTGACGGTTTCCGCCGATGGATTTAAGACTTCGGTAAAGAAGGGCATTAGCATTGCGGCCGGCCAACCTGCCGCTGTCGAGACAAAGCTTGAGGTCGGCGACACGGGAGAAACAGTCGAGGTTGCGGGCGGTGCCGAGGTCCTCCAATCCCAAACCACCACTGTCAGCTCGACGGTATCCGGGCGGCAGGTGACCGAGATACCGAACATATCTCGGGATGCGCTCAACCTTGCAACGATCCTGCCCGGCGTCTCTACCGTTGGAAGGCCTCGATCGTCCTCGATCAACGGACTGCCAAAATCGGCCATCGATATCACGATCGACGGTGCCAATGTGCAGGACAACGCCAATCGCACATGGGATGGGTTCTTCGCATTTGTGCAGCCGCGGGTCGACGCGGTCGAGGAGGTGACGGTGGTAAATTCCGTGGCCGGCGCCGAGACGAGCGGCGACGGCTCGGCTCTTGTCCAGTTCGTCATGCGGCGTGGCACGAATACATATCGGGGCGGCCTGTTTTGGCAGCACCGCAACACTGCTTTGAACTCGAACTACTGGTTCAACAACCGCGACCTCGCGCCCGACCCCGAGACCGGCAAGGCTCCGCGTAACCGCATGCTGCTGAATCAATACGGCGGCAGGCTGGGCGGCCCGCTGCCGTTTCCCGGGTTTGGAGAAGGCGGGCCCTTTTTTCGTTCAGGCAAAGACCGGACGTTCTTTTTTATCAATTACGAGGAGTTTAGGCTGCCGATCTCGTTTACGCGCACGCGGACGGTGCTGACTCCGGATGCTCAAACGGGCGTGTACAGTTACCTGGCGGCGATCCCGCAGGCAGGGCTGCCCAATGGATGCGCCGCGGTCAGCACCGCGCAGATGCAATGCCGGCGTGACGTGTTAGCGATCGCCGCGGTAAACTCGCAGCTCGCCACAGCGGACCCTATGATCGCCGCAACGCTTGCCCGCATCCGCGATTCGGTAAACTCGACCGGCAGCCTTTCCCCGATCAGCAACGACCCGAACCGACAGCTTTATAACTTTATGAATTCCGCATTGGACGTGCGGAAATTTCTCACGCTCCGTTTCGACTTCAACCTGACGAAACGTCACAGCCTGGAGCTGGTGATCGATCGGCAAAAGTTTGAGCCGACGGCCGACTACGTGCGGCAGCTTGACGCGGCATTTATCGGCTTTCCCGGCTATGCCTTCAGTTCCGCGCCGAAGTCCGAGTCGGTCGCGTTGCGCTCCAGCCTCACGCGAAACGTGGTAAATGAACTTCGTTACAGTCAGTCGGGCGGGAAACAATTGTTCGGTACTGTCTCTGTCAGCGACTTTGCTGAGACGGGCGGTTTTAATCTGAATATAATGTCCGCCGGCGTGACCAATCCGTTTTTGCTTCAGAATTTCGGCTACGAGCAGCTATCTGAGCCGATTTACGAGCTGTCAGACTCGGTGACGTGGTTAGGACAGGGACACACCGTCAATTTCGGTGCACAATACAAGTATATAAACGCTTACGATTCGCAACTCTCATGGCTCACGCCGGTGATCAGCTTCGCGGTGGACCCAAGCGAAGGCACCGCTTTCTCGATGTTCAACGGATCGAACCTTCCGGGTTCTTCGCCGTCGCAACAAAACGACGCTCGCAATCTTTACGCGACCCTTGTCGGCCGTGTGTCATTTTACGACTCATCGGAGGTGTTAGACGAGAACGGGCAATTTAAGGAGAACGTGCCGCTTACGCGCACTCTTGCGCAGAAGAGCTATGGATCATATATCCAGGACCAGTGGCGATTGCGTCAAAGCCTCTCACTGAACTTTGGCATCGGCTGGCAACCCCAGGAGGCGTTCACGGTCAAAACCGGAAACGCAGGCAAACTCGAGGATCCGGAAGAGATCTGGGGCATTTCCGGGCCCGGCAACATTTTCCGACCGGGAGTTTTGTCCGGACAGGTACCACGGGTCGTTCTTTATCAAAACGGCGAGAAAGCCTATCGCGATGATCTCAACAATTTTGCTCCCTCGTTCGGTTTTGTTTGGAGTCCGGGGTTCAAGGGTCCGCTGGCGGGCTTTTTCGGTCAGAGCGGCCGGAGTGTTGTTCGAGCGGGCTTTTCCAGGTCGTTTATTCGCGAAGGCTCGATCCAGCAATCTACACCCATCCTAAACACGCCCGGAGCGTTTTTGGACGCTAGTCGGAGCACTGGATTTGGTAATTTCGTGATCGGAACGAACCTCCGAGATCCGAATAATCCGAATCTTGCGCCTCAACAATTCACCGGACCCGCGAATTTTCCGCTGGTACTCAACAGCGGGAGCGGGGCCGCGGTGACCGTCGATCCGAACATTCAGACCGGCTATGTCGATTCATTCAGTGTCGGCTATCAGCGTCAGATCGGCCAGGACACGGTCCTTGAGGTGCGATACGTCGGAACGCGCGGGCATCGGATCCGACGGACGAAAAACCTGAACGAGATCAACGTGATCGAGAACGGATTTGCGGACGAATTTAAGATGGCACAGGCCAACCTGTATGCGAACCTTGCCGCCGGACGCGGCGCGAGCTTTGCTTACTTCGGTCCGGGGACGGGCACGTCTGCGCTGCCGATCATGCTCGCCTATTTTAACTCGGCGAGTAATTATGATCCGGCCGATCCGGCAAGATACGCACCAGCAAACTTCACCAACGGACAACTGGTCAATCTGCTTTCGGTAAATGCGCCGAATCCAATAGGATTCGTCAGTAACGCCGCATTTGAGAACAATGCCGTAAGGCGTGCGAATGCGGCCTCCAACGGTTTGCCGGTGAATTTCTTTCGCGTCAACCCATCGGTGAATCGGGCAAACATCCTTAGCGATGATGCAAGCACATGGTACGACTCAGGCGTCATCGAATTGCGGCGTCGGCTGTCAGACGGGTTGCGAATAGAGGCAAGTTACGTTTTCTCAAAGGCACTGTCGAACGCCTTTGCGTCCAATGAGAACCAACAGTCTGATTACACGTTACGTCCGGGCGGCCTCGATCTCGCGCGAAACGTGCAGGTCTTCGACATCCGGCACGCTTTCAAGCTGAATGCTACCTATGATCTGCCTGCGGGCCGCGGTAAGGCGCTATTTTCAGATGCGCGTCGATTGACGAACGCGTTCGTCGGCGGATGGTCGATCGTTCCGGTCGTTCGCTGGCAGAGCGGGTCGCCGTTCAGTCTCGGTAACGTGCAGCTCGCAGGAATGACGGCGAAGGAATTGCAGAATGAAATTCGCGTCCGAAAAGGCCCGAGCGTCGTTACATATTTGCCGGACGACATTATCTTAAACACACAGCGTGCTTTTAATGTCTCAGCGGTGAGTCCGACGGGCTACGGCACAACCTTTGGCGGGCCACCGCAGGGCCGCTTCATCGCACCGCCGGGTTACGGCAACTGCGTCCAGCGATTTACTGGTGAGTGTGGGTTCACAAACCTGATACTTCATGGGCCGAGTTTCTTTATGATCGACGCATCGGTAGCAAAGAAGTTTCGGATCGATGAAAAACGCGATGTCGAGTTCCGGATGACCGCGTTTGACGTTCTCAACCACCCGCCGTTCCGCGTGGGCGGATGGGACTCGGACGTGATAGGGATCGGTGTCGGCGGCGCTACCTTTGGCCAACTCGGCCCGGGCTCTGCATATCAGGATCTCCAGGGCACAAACAACCCAGGGGGCAGGATCATCGACCTTATGCTGAGGTTCAACTTTTAGACCTCAGCGATCGGCTTGGCGGCCCAGGCTGCCAGGTCGTCTTTCAGCAGCAATTCCATACAAGAACGCTCTTCAATGGATTGGTACTTTGCTTTATGCAAAGATGGTTCATTGATGCCTAAACACACTATTACCTTAATTCCCGGCGACGGGATAGGCCCGGAGATCATCGCCGCGACGGTCCAGATCATTGAAGCGTCGGGCGTCGACGTCGAGTGGGAAACGCATATCATGGGCGCCCAAGCGCTCGAAAAATTTGGCACGACGTTGCCTGACGAGACGATCGAATCGATCAAGCGAAACAAGGTCGCGTTGAAGGGACCGCAGATGACGCCTGTCGGCAAGGGTTTTACATCGGTCAATGTGGGTTTGAGAAAAGCTCTCGATCTCTACGCAAATGTTCGCCCGGTCAAAGCCCTGCCCAACATTAAGGCGCGTTACCCAGACCTCGACCTTGTCGTGATCCGCGAAAACACCGAGGATCTTTACTCGGGCCTCGAACATGTCGTCGTCCCCGGCGTTGTCGAGAGCATTAAGATAATTACCGAAAAGGCTTCGACACGTATCGCTCGTTACGCGTTTGAGTTTGCTCGATCGAATGGACGCAGAAAGGTCACCGCGGTCCATAAGGCCAATATCATGAAGTTGTCAGATGGCCTGTTTCTGGAGTG
This sequence comes from Pyrinomonadaceae bacterium, assembly GCA_036493385.1. Classification (GTDB taxonomy): domain Bacteria; phylum Acidobacteriota; class Blastocatellia; order Pyrinomonadales; family Pyrinomonadaceae; genus OLB17. The sequence goes on along the minus strand of DASXPW010000405.1, from coordinate 3,241 downwards.
TTTTCACAACGTCGCGAAGGACTATCCCGAGATCGAGCACGACGACAAGATCATCGACAACTGCTGCATGCAGCTCGTGATGCGGCCGGAGCAATTCGATGTTCTCGTCTTGGAAAATCTGTACGGCGATATTGTTTCGGATCTCTGCGCGGGCTTGATCGGTGGTCTCGGCCTCGCACCCGGAGCAAATATCGGCGAGCAAGGTGCTGTTTTTGAGGCAGTTCACGGTTCGGCGCCCGACATCGCGGGCCAGGGAATTGCTAACCCAACAGCGATCCTTATGTCGGGCATTATGATGCTGCGTCACATCGGCGAGCAAAACGCAGCCGACCGCATTCAGAAAGCGATGCTCAATGTTTTTGCGGAAGGCAAGTCTCTCACGCAAGATCTTGGGGGCACGGCCAAGACAAACGAATTTGCTCGAGCTATCGTCGAGAAGCTCGGCAAAAAATGACGGACATTTTAGGGACTTACGAGAGAATGGCTGCGGTCATGAATGACCTTGGAGCACTCACCCATTTCCCCCGACGCTCGCCGCGCAATGTTTCGGCTTGGAAAGTTCGCTTTGCGTGTCTATGGCCGCGCTGAGAGCGTTACCGGCGCGGCTGTATTTGCCCTGCACGGCTCGCTGCTGCCGCCTCTGCGGCGGGCTGCACGTTCAGCGGCCGTCAGTGTGCGCTCGTCAAGCTTCAGCACGGCGCATTCGAGCTCACCCGTTCGAACGCGGAGCGAATCGATGTCGGCGCGCATCGTATCCATCTGCGCCTTCATCAGCGACAACTCTGAATTGCTTCGCGACGGAATGGTTGTGCTCTGCGACCGAGATTCCGACTCGAGCCGGTTCAGGCGAGATTCGATATAGTTAAACCGTTGCTCAACCTGATTGAGCCGCTGTTCGAGCATAATGCTGCTCTGGGCGTGCGCCGTTGTTGTTAATTCCGGATCGGCCGAGTGCCAGCCTGTAAACAGCGCACCGGCAGCCGTCAACAGTGCGATCGATAAAAGCCCGAGCACCCGATAGTTTCGAGATATAATTCCTACGTGTCTCATAACGCTTAGTTGCGACCGTTTGCGGCCGCGTTTACAAAACTATTACGTTCATTTTTATTGCCCGCGTCAAACTGAGAAAGGTACTCTAAACCTATTATGAAGGTCCTGCTTGTTTATCCCGTGTTCCCGGACACGTATTGGAGTTTTCGGCACGCCCTGGCGTTTGAGGGGCGACAGGCCGCCTTTCCGCCGCTCGGTTTGCTGACCGTGTCGGCAATGCTGCCCGAGTCATGGGAACGCCGGCTCGTCGACATGAATGTCGAAGATCTATGGCCGGACGACATCGAGTGGGCCGACGTTGTGATGGTGAGCGCGATGATCGTCCAACGCGAATCGCTCGAACAGGTCGTAAAACTATGTCGCAAGCTTGGGAAAAAGGTCGTTGTCGGCGGACCATACGTTTCAACGAGCTCTGAGCGGCTGCCCGACGCCGATCATATCTTTATCGGCGAGGCGGAAACTACCCTTCCGGAATTCATCAACGACCTCGAGCTCGGTATAGCCCGCAAGATCTATCAGGCCGACGAGAGACCTTCACTTCTCAACACGCCCGTGCCGGATTTCAGCCTCATCGACATGCACCGGTACAGCGCGATGTGCATCCAATATTCGCGAGGCTGTCCGTTTCAGTGCGAGTTTTGCGACATCATCGAGATCTACGGCCGCGTCCCACGCACAAAATCGAATGAGCAGATGGCGGCTGAGTTGGATGCGTTGAAAACCGGCGGCTGGCGCGGCCTCGTATTTATAGTCGACGACAATTTTATCGGCAATAAGAAGAATGTGCGCCTTTTTATGCCCGACCTGATCGACTGGTCGCGCAGAAACGCCTTTCCGTTCTCATACATCACCGAGGCCAGCGTGAACCTTGCCGAAGACGACCATCTGCTCGAGATGATGGAGACGGCCGGGTTTCGCCGGATATTTCTCGGCATCGAGACGCCAGTCGAAGAGAGCCTAAAAGAAGCGCAGAAAGGCCAGAATACTCGACGCGATCTGCTCGAGTCGGTCAAGAAGATCCAGAGCTATGGAATGGAAGTCATGGCCGGCTTCATCGTCGGTTTTGACAATGATCCGGACGATATTTTTGACCGTCAGGTGAAATTTATTCGCGAGAGCGGCATACCGCTGGCGATGGTCGGCCTTCTTAACGCCCTGCCGGACACGCAGCTATGGCGGCGACTCGAAAAGGAAGACAGGCTGCTCAGCATGAGCGACGGCAACAACACGGACTGTACACTCAACTTTATCCCCAAGATGAATCGCGATGTCCTGATCGACGGCTACAAGCGGATCCTCAGAAATATCTATAGCCCGAGGGAGTATTACGATCGGGCTCTCGAATGCCTCTCGCGTTTTCATCAAGACCGCGTCGAACCCAGAACGACCACGCTGTTCGAAGACACCAGGTCGCTTACCAGGCTGCTGTTGACGCTCGGCGTTCGTGACCGCGAGCGATGGCACTTCTGGAAATATTTCTTCAACCTCCTGCGTCGTTATCCTCGCGACGTCGCACACGGTCTCACACTGGCGGCAATGGGATATCATTTCAGAAAGATCACAGCTAAATACTGCGACTAGAACGCAAAAAACCTCGGACACTTCGTTCACACAATGTCCACACATATTGGACGGTTTGAGGTTTTATGGCTTTCGGATCAAAAAGGGCAGGTGGTTTAAGGCTTCGCGATATCGACTCGCGAGACGACGCTTTGTTTGAAAGCGACTGGGATGCGCTGGTTATTCGTTTTGATTCGGAAACCGGAAGTTATCGTGTAATGAAGGCAAGCGACCGGTCCGACGAGGAAATGCAGGTCAACAAGGCAAAGGTAGCTGCCGCCGACGTCTAATAAACGAGAAAAGGCCCCGACCGCACCGGGCCGAGGCCTTATCATCTTTTTCTGAACCCTTTATTGAGTCGAGAGCATCGCGCCGACAAGACCCTCAAGAGTGTCCCCGATGATCGTTTATCCCACCTTTACTTTCCGCGCCGGATTTCCGGGTCGGCGATCATACGAGCCGGGAGTACCGAACACTTACTCCCTTGGTTTACTAAAACGCGTTCAGCGTTAAGAATAGTAACCCGTTACATAGTGGATGTCAATACATTTTTTTGAAAAATTTCAAAAAAATGAATAAAAAGTCGTTTGCAAGAGTAAAGTATCAAAATCGTTCAGTAAATAGGCCGCGA
>DASXPW010000404.1:0-2605 GCA_036493385.1 Pyrinomonadaceae bacterium | reverse complement strand
AAGACTTTGGCGATGAAGAGACCCCGAGGCTTTTCGAGAGTTAGCATATCGGGAAAGGATTTAGAAGCTCCGAATGGAATGTTTTGAGCTCAGTAGGAGCGACCTGTTTGTAGAAACGATCCGTAACGAAAAACATCAGCTCCTTTAGGAGCGACATGTTTGGGTGATGTCGCCCCTTAGGGGGCTCGGGTAAAATATGGCACGGCTTCCCTACAAACAGATCGCTTCTACGGAGCTCAATACGGTATCTCAAATCGCTATTAACGTTTCTCCAAATCACGCCCGTTTATTTTCCCCATTTCAATTTATTCCTAAGAACATCGAAATAGTTTCGGTTTGCAGGACGCACGAGGTTAAAGGCGGTTGAGCTTTTGCAGATCAGGACGCGGTCGTCGGCCTTCATTGTGAAGCCGGTTTGGCCGTCGAGCGTTAGAACAACGCCTTCGTTTTCGTTGAGCAGCTTTAGCTCGATCTCGGCGCTGTCCGGAATGACGATCGGCCGGTTGGTGAGCGTGAACGGACAGATCGGCGTGACGACAATGGCGTTCATCGACGGGTAAATGATCGGTCCGCCGGCGGAAAGATTATAGGCGGTCGACCCGGTCGGCGTAGCGACGATCAGTCCGTCCGAGCGAAACGTGTTTACAAAATTCCCGCTAAAATGCACCTCGATCTCGATGATCCGGGCGAGCGCCGCCTTATTGATCACGACGTCGTTCAGGACGCGGCCTGAGCCGATCTCCTCACCATCGCGGACGTGCCTGGCGTCGAGCATCACGCGATGATCGACCTCGTATTCACCCGCAAGCATCATCTTGAGGGCTGGCACCATTTCCTCGATGCGAAACTCGGTCAGGTAACCGACGCTGCCGTAATTTATTCCTAAAACAAGCGGTTCGCGGTTTCCCACCAGACGAGCCGTCGAGATGATCGTTCCATCGCCGCCAAGAACGACGACCAGGTCGACCTCGGGGTCGAACGGCTGTTCGCCGCGGATCTCGCTATATGGGCCGCCGATCGCGTCGATGCCGTGGCGGCCAAGCCATTCCGTCAGCTCATGAGCAGTTTTCAGGGCCTCGTCGTGACTCTGCTTCACAACGATGCCGACGCGTTTAATTGTTCTTTTGTCCAACATTTAGACCGCCTAAATAATCAGACAATTTGCGACAAACTACAAGACATCAATGCCTGCTTCGCTTTATGTCCTCTGCGATAGCTTTGTGAACTTTGTGTCTTCCCTCCGTGTTCCGTGTGTGAAAAAATCAGTTCACACAGAGAATTTTTGCGAGGTTGCAGATGGGACTAGAACGCAAGGAAAACGGCACGGTCAAATCCGGCGTCTAATTGGTAAAGTCGGCCGTTTTTGTTAAAATCGCGGTTTGTCTCAGTCAGGCGATCTTCATTGAAAGGTAATTACCGATGTTAAAGTTTTTTAACCGTCTCGAAAAGACGCGCAATTTCGTCCTTCTTGTTTTCGGCATCCTGATGGTGCTGAGCCTTGTGCTGTTCTACGCTCCGGCGGGCCGAAACAATGTCTCTGAAAACTTAGCCTCGAGCCAGGAGGTCGCGGCAACGGTGTCGGGGCAAAAGATCACGGCTGGCGAGCTTTACCGACAGAAGCAAGACTTCAGTGAACGGTTTGGCGGCCAACAGGGCTTTCCTGCAAAGCTGATCATCAACCAGTTGATCGGCAGCCGGATCGCACGTGTCGAAGCCGCACGGCTCGGCCTGACACCGAGCGACGCTGAGGTCGCTTCCGAGATCCGCGAGCAATGGGCATCGACCGGCACCCCGTTTGACCAAAAGACCTATGAAGACAACGTTACTCAGAAGTATGGCAGTGTCTCGGCGTACGAAGAATCCGTCCGCGACGACCTGAGCGCCCGAAAGCTCGAGGCCTTTCTTACATCCGGCGTGACCGTTTCGGAAGACGAAGTTCTCAATGACTTTAAGAAAAAGAACACCAAGTTTGACCTTAGCTATGTCGTCGTTGATCCGACCGAGCTTGCGAAAACGATCACACCATCGGACGCCGAATTGAAGGATTATTTCGATAAGAACAAGGCGTCGTACTACATCAGCGTCCCGCAAAAGAAGATCAAATATGTCTTTATCAACACGGCCAAGATCGGCGAAAAATTGCCCATCTCTGACGCCGATCTGAAGGCCGAATATGACAAGCTACCGCCGGATAAAAAGATCGCAGGCGTGCTCGGTCAGGAGATCGTCGTCCGAATCGCCAAGACGAGCGATCCACAGTCTGAACAGCAGGCGACGTCAAAGGCCGCAGATATCGAGGCCCGCCTCAAAAAGAACGGCAATACGGTCTCGGAAGAGGACTTTGCCAATGTGGCTAAGGGTTATTCGGAAAATCCGGGGACTGCGCCTCTCGGCGGCAAGCTTTCGGGCCCGGTTCGCGAGAACCCCAACAAACCGGACGACCCGTACCAACAGCTTCTTAAATTGAAGCCAGGCGACGTTACCGACCCGATCACATATCAAGGGCGAATTTTCATTCTCAGACGCGGTGATGATGTACCCAAATCGTTCGACGACGCGAAAAAGGAGCTTGACGTCAGTCTGCGTAACCGCCGAGCATACGCCG
>DASXPW010000403.1:0-6364 GCA_036493385.1 Pyrinomonadaceae bacterium | reverse complement strand
GGTCAACTATTAACAATTGCTTTCTATTTCAAATCTTTCAACACGGCCCAGCGCGGATCGATCTCATCACCGCAGCAGCCGCATTCGCCCTCGTTTAGGTCTTTGCCGCACGTTGGGCAGATCCCCTTGCAATCTTCTTTGCACAGCACCTGCACGGGCAGTTCGAGCAGGATCTGTTCTCTCGCGACCGCCGCGAGGTCCAACTCGTTTCCCTCTATCACGTCGGTGTCGAGATCGCTGTTCTCAAGGTGCGTTTCCTTGCTCTCCGGAAACATTTCCCTGTCGACGAAATCGACGTGGAAAGTAATATTCAGGTCGTGCTCTACCGATACCAGACACCTGGTGCAGTCGATCTCAAGCGGAGCGCTGATCGAACCTTTAATGTCCGTTTTTGCAGCATTTTTACCTAGCTCACCGACTACGTCTATGGCTCCTCTGATACGAACAGCTTCGGAATCAAGATCGATCTCATCCGGCTGAAGCCGAAATTTGAACGGCACCGGCTCATCGGTAACACTGAGCAGATCCACTTTCATTGTCAAACAGAATAAACTTTTGCCATTCGTCGCTCAAAAGGCAAAAGCTTAATTATACCGGCTGGAAAAGGGGTGTCAAACGCGATCGGCATGTCGATCATCTCCTCTAAGTAACAGCGGAACCGACAGCCTCATCGAGGCTTGCGAATCCCCGCTTCTTGAGTATCTCGGCAAGGCCGGACACTACTCGCGTCGCAAATGTGGGACCGCCGTAAACGAACCCCGTGTAGGCCTGTAAGAGAGAGGCGCCGGCGGCTATTTTATTAAATGCGTCGTCGGGCGAAAATATTCCACCCACGCCGATGATCGGCAGCGTGCCTTTTGAGTATTTATATATCTGCGAAATGACCTTGTTCGAACGCTCGGCGAGCGGCCTACCACTGAGGCCACCCGCACCGAACCGATCGATGTCACGTGTCTTTAGAGCGTCCCGCGAAACCGTGGTGTTTGTCGCAATGATCCCACTAACGCCAACCCGAAGGCATAACTCCGCAATGCTCTCGATCTCGCCATCGGTTAAATCGGGCGCGATCTTTACAAGCAACGGCTTAGCTCCAAGCTCATTATTTTTCATTTGGATCGACGTGAGCAACAAGTTGAGATTTTCTGCCGATTGCAGATCTCGGAGGTTCGGCGTGTTCGGCGAGGAAACATTCACGGCGATGTAGTCTGCCCCCCCGTGAACAAGCTCAAATGTCTTTAGATAATTTTCAACCGCGTCTTCGTTTGCAACATCCTTGTTGCGTCCAATATTAACGCCGACGACGCAGCGGCGGTTGAGCCCTGCAAGCCGTGCGGCGATCTTTATCGCGCCGTCGTTATTAAAACCGAGCCGATTTATCAATGCTCGATCATCCGGCAATCGAAAGAGCCTTGGTTTCTCGTTTCCCGGCTGCGGCTCAGATGTGACCGTTCCGATCTCGACATGGCCAAAGCCGAGCGCGGCAAGCTGATTCACAATGATGGCGTTCTTATCAAATCCTGCGGCAATGCCAAGAGGATTCGAAAATTCCAAACCAAATCGTCGGATCGGGCCGCAGATCTCCCGTATCCGCGCGAGCACGTCATCGCCGATCCTGGGCCGGGGCACGAGCCCAAGCCTCAGGGCCTTTATTCCAAGCTCATGTGCCCGCTCAGCATCAACGCGAAAGAGCATTGGCCGGATCGCTTTCTCGAATAATTTAGCCATGCGCGAAACTCGAATATTAACCGAACAAACCGGAAACTGATAACTCGAAACCGGTAACTGTCCTTTCGCTCTTAGCTCTGAACCATCTTTGAACTTTACATTTGCGTCTGTTACGATTTCGCCTGACAAATGGCAGACGAATTTAACCTGGTCGAGAAGTCGCGAATAATGGACGCGACGCGAATGAAACGTGCGCTTGCCCGGCTTGCGACTGAGATCGTTGAGGAAAACCACGGGGCAGACGACCTGTACCTTGTGGGCATCCGACGACGCGGAGTGCCGCTGGCCGATCGTATCGCGGACAAGATCGAGGCCCTTGAGGGGAAACGCCCGTCGTACGGCATTTTGGACATCACTCTTTACCGGGACGATCTTTCGACCGTAGGGGCGAACCCGATCGTGAACCGTACAGAATTGGACGAAGACGTCGCAGATAAGATAGTTGTTCTCGTCGATGACGTGCTTTACACGGGCCGGACGATAAGGGCTGCACTTGATCAGTTGATGGACTTTGGACGGCCGCGAAAGGTCCAGCTTGCCGTACTGATCGACCGAGGTCGCGAGCACCGCGAATTGCCGATACAGGCCGATTTTGTCGGCAAGACAGTGCCTACCAAATCGAGCGAGATCATCAAGGTCATGCTCAAGGATTTTGATGACATTGAGGCCGTTGGCATATTTGAAAGGCCGTGATCTTTGAGATCATCAGTGAGATCGGCGATGTTGAGACGATCGCCGTTGGAAGCTCCGTCGGAGTTCGCCGCCATCTCAACAAGATCTATGGCAAAGGCCGGTGGCGAAAGAAAAAGGGCGTTGCGACTGTGAAATTGAAAGACGGTAGTTTACGATTGGCTGAAGTACATTGGTATGAACCTCATGGGATAGGAAAGCGTGACATAAATATCAAGTTTCCGTTTCTCGATTGATTGTTATGAGAACCCCTAAATTTGTAGTGTGTTTGAATAACGAAGGCTACGCGGCTTCGCTTGAGATCGGCAAATTGTATCAGATCGTGCCTGACAAGGGGGCAGAAAAGCTCGGTGGTATGAGGGTTATAGACGAGGACGGCGAGGATTACTTTTATGATGCTGACATGTTCTGTCCCGTCCAGGTGCCGCCGCCGGCGGCGGCAAGAACGTTGATTCAGGTAGCAAAGCAAGGCTAAATGCCTTGCTTTTTAGTTTCGAGTGCAAGCTTTAGCTTCTTCTTTGCAACGAGGCCAAAAGGCAAGCTAAAGCCTGCACTCAAAACGCATCCGAAATGGAAAAGCCTTTCAAACGACGCGACCTGCTCGGCATTCGTGATCTGACAGCCGCAGAGATCATTGGAATTCTCGATACGGCCGAGAATTTCCGCGAGATCAACACGCGCGAAATAAAAAAAGTGCCGGCGCTTCGCGGCAAGACTATCATCAATCTTTTCTTTGAGAATTCGACCCGAACCCGCACTTCGTTTGAGCTCGCCGCAAAACGTCTATCAGCCGACGCCGTGAATATCAGCGTCTCGACGTCCAGTCTCACAAAGGGTGAAACGCTGATCGACACAGCGCTAAATCTCGATGCTATGGCACCGGACGCGATCGTCGTCCGTCACAGCTCGGCCGGCGTGCCGCACCAACTCGCAAAGGTGAGTAAGGCGGCGATCATCAACGCCGGCGACGGAGCGAATGAGCATCCGACGCAGGCATTGCTCGACGCGATGACGATCCGCGAGCATAAAGGCAAGATCCAGGGTCTTGAGATCGCGATCCTTGGCGACATTGTCCATAGCCGCGTCGCACGGTCGAACATTCACCTTTTGACAAAGCTTGGAGCCAGTGTCCGCGTCGCCGGGCCCGGAACACTCGTGCCCGCCGATTTTCAGTATCTTGTCGAGAAGGGATTGACGGTGAAACCAAAGATCGAATCTGCGATCGAAGGCGCCGATGTCGTAATGATCCTTCGCATTCAACGCGAGCGGCAGGATTCGGCCTATTTTCCGACGCTTGGCGAATATTCCATCCATTACGGCCTCACAAATGAACGCCTCAACCTCGCAAAAAAGGACGCGATCGTCTTGCATCCGGGGCCGATGAACCGCGGCATCGAGATCGCTTCGGACGTCGCCGACAGCTCGCGGTCCTTGATCCTCGATCAAGTAAAGTACGGAGTCTCGGTCCGGATGGCTGTGTTATATCTTGCGACAGGGGGCGCGATGTCCAATGCCTAGCGGCTTCGAACTGCCGAGTGAGATCACAAACATCGAATCGATCGCGATCGGCACAAAAATCCGCGAGCTTCATCTTCTCGAAAAGAGATTTGGTAGGCCGCTGGCGTAAGCTAAAAGGCAAGGGAACGGTGAGACTACTTAGTGGTAGAATACGAGTTGCGGAAATCCATTGGTATGAGGCCCACGGAATAGGGAGACGAAAATTGAAAATAAAGCGCTTTATTGATTGATCGTATGCCGCAACAACCTGACACATCGTTCGTTATTTGCGTTAGCAATGAAAACTGTGACGATCTGGAGGTCCGCAAGATCTACGAAGTTATTCCGGATCGATCGGCCGAAGTTGATCAGTATATCCGGGTTATAGACGAGTCTGGCGAGGACTACCTTTACCCAGCACGTTACTTTCGGGCGATCGACCTGCCTGTTAAGGTGCGGGAATCAATCTGCCGTGCAGCTTGATCAGGCGCCTCTCTTACCGCCCAGGAGACCGCGTAGGCGTAAAGCTAGATAAGATCTATCGCAAATTAAGAGGGACCGGTTCTTACACCGGTCCCTCTCGTTTATCATGAGATGCCGGTTTAGAAATTAAACCGGGCTCCGAATTGGAACGCGCGGGGACCGCCCGTTCCAAAAATGCTATTCGAACGCTGGGTTGGCCTCAGTGTCGTGATCTGGTTTACCGGAGTTCCCTCGACTGGCAGGACCAGGTCGTTAACGTTGACCAAATTCGCTATATTGAACAGGTTAAAGACCTCACCGATCAACTGCAGACGATATCGCTCGCTGAAGTTGATCGATTTCGTCAGCCGAAGGTCCTGCGAGATCAGCGGATCGCCGCCGAGCTGCGTGCCCGCCGGGAGTTCCGCCAGTCGGAAGACCTGCGACCCCTGAGGATCGCATCTTGCGGTCGGATCGCCGGCGCAAGCGCGTGTATTCGGCAGCGAATCGATGTTGTCATTAAACGAGCGGATCAACGCGTTCAACTGATCAAGTGAATTGACAGAACGGCCGATCGCTCCCGGACCTGTGCCAGGTAGATAGCTCGCAAAAGTTCCCGTCCCGCTCAGATCGAGATTGTTCGGCAGAAACACGCTTTCCGGCACCCCGCTAAAGGCTGTCGAGATAAGCGAGACGTTCCAGTTTCCGAGGAAATTCTTCTTCCAGAAAGATGCATCGTTCTTATAGAAGGGCAATTCCCAGATCGCACTCACTACCAGCCGATGTCGGCGATCCAATCCTGCCGGCCCAAAATCGGCCCGAAGATTGTTGAGATCGGTCGCATTTGCACCGAGACCAAGCGAGTCGCCGTTGAAAGCTTTGAAATCAGACAACGCATAACTGGCCGTCAATTGGAATCCGTTCTGGAATCGTCGGTCGAGCCTGGCAAGCAGTCCCGAGTAGGTCGAAAAACCCGACGAATCTACGACCGGCACTGGCGCGGCGAAATCTTCGAGACGCGGCCCCGCAACCGAGCTTGCCTGGTTAGCATCGAAAAGCACGATCTCGTGCAGGCCTTTTCGATAGTTGTAATCGACCTGCAGCAGCATGTTCCACGGCAGCTCGCGCTGCACGCCGACCGAGTATTGCAGAGAGTACGGGACCTGGAAGTTTGATGAAAACAACGGGCCCGAAACTGTCTGCGTACATTCGACCGACGTCGGCAGGTCGCACTGAGTAAGTCGCGACTCAAGGTCGGCACGAAGCGGCGCAATGATCGCGAGCGCTTGTCGCAACGTGATGTCGCCAGGGTTGAACAGAGCATCTCCGCCAAACGGATTCAGTACGGGACTGATGATGCTGTCGCGGCCGAGTAACTGCTCCGCTCCAACCGGACCGAGGTCCGCGCGTTCAAAGATCCGCAGATTGTCGATCGCGTTGTCGTAGTACAGGCCAAAGCCGCCTCGAATGACGGTCTTGCCGTCACCGACAGGGTCCCAGGCAAAGCCGACCCGCGGGGCCCAATTATTTCTATCAGGGCGAGGGGCCGCCGTGCCGTCGGTAAACAGCGGAGCGATCACCGCCGGCCGCGCCAGGTCGCTGTTCCACAAATTGCTGTCATAGCGATAAGCGACGCCGAAGTTGAACGTCAATCCCGGTAGCGCCTTCCACGAATCTCCCGCATACAATTGAATGCGGTTGTTGATCGTGTTGCCGTTGTTGTTGAACGGCAAGTTCGGATCGCCGATGCCCATAAAAATGTCTCGGACCGGCGCGTTCAGAAAGTCCTGTTCCGTATTGAACGGAAGACGGTTTCCGTCTGCGTCGGTTGTCAACACCCGGATCAACGCCGGTTTTGCGAATTGAAACAAACCTGCGATGTCGGTCCGCTCGTAGTTTGCACCGAAATTGAATACATGCGCGCCCTTGATCCAGTTCACGTCGTCGCGAAACTGCAGACGCTTCTGAAAGGTCGCCTGCGGTGACGATG
>DASXPW010000402.1:0-3820 GCA_036493385.1 Pyrinomonadaceae bacterium | reverse complement strand
CCGTGATCGGCGAGATATTGCAGATAGCCGGTGCCGAGCGATGGGCCGTTTCCGGATAGATTTCCGGCGAGGATAATGTCCTGACGCTCGTCCATCTTTTTTGGCGTCGTGTAAGAATGGATCGAGATCACATCGGGCTGTTCCGCGATCTTTTGAATGCCGTCTGCCGTCAGGCCGACAACGAGATTTACGTAATGAAGGACCTCTTGTTGGCCTTTGATCGGCTGCGTTTGCAGACTCTTGATAAGTTCGAGCGTTTGCGGATTAGTATCTGTGTCCTTGATAAGCTGGATCTGAAATTGATCGCTCGCGAGGCTCTGCAGGCCATTGACCGGCTTGCCTTTATACACATCAGGCGAAATGCGGTATTCGTTCTTGTATTCGCCATCCCACTGGATCGGGTTTTTTCCGGCAAACGCGGTCGTCTGCATCCTTTGCAGGCTCGGGGCATCGCCATAGACGAGATACGTGTAATTTGGGATGTAGTCGACGATCTCGAGTCCGTTATCGCGCAAAGATTTGACCCAGTCCGGCTGGATAGGACCAGAATATTTGACCAGATGCATACGCTTTCCGCCGAAGCTGCCGACCGAGGTCCGGAGCGCCTGCGCCTCGGGCGTATTAACGTTAATGCGGGCGGCGTTGAGGTAGATGGTCGACGGGTCGTCGGTGATGGCGGCCTGTGTTTTAGTGGCGACGTCTTTCTGGGCCGCCGCTCGCGACGACGCATTCCATAACAGGCTCAGCGAAACACACGCGACAAAGCCTATCGCCGCTAGCCGCAATAGTGATCCTTTATTCATAGTCCTCCAAGACTTGTACGAACAATATGAGAGAGTTTGGATAGATCCTGTTTGTGCAGCAGTTTTTCTGTGGGATCGCCGACCTAATGGGACGAAAATCCATCGACACTAAGAGAGTCTAGAAAGTAACACTCATAACAGTCCGATTCTCCCAGAAAAGGATGAACACTTAACGTAAATCTCTCAGTTTTATAGCGTAAATTGCCGCATAAATCAAGCGAATTTTGTCCACGGTTCATTACCCATCACCGTCCGAGGCCTGTCCAGTCGGGCAAACTGTGGCAGGATCCGGTTCCTCAAGGGATCTGTTCGTGACATGCAGGGACCGTTGTGTTTGCAGGCCGGAGGTCGCGTCTTTTGGCATACGTCTTGCGTGAGAAATGCTAGTAAATGCTTTAAAAGGAGATTTGCTGGCTCTAGTGTCTTCATGCTGTTAGAGCTGGTATCAAATACGAACAAAGGGAGAGTCAAAATGAAACGATTTAGCAAGTTATTTTTGATCTTAAGTATTGGGTTGATCGCGGTTACGGGAGCGACCGCCCAGAAAAAAGATCGTGACCGCGACCGCGACAATAATCGCCAGCAGCAGGGCGAGAGATGGCGGGTCCGTCACAACGGACGGTATTACAACGTAGAAAACAACCAGGCGGACATGCTCCGCGCGGCCATTCGCTCGGGCTATCAGCAGGGCTTTGACGCCGGGCGCGACGCGAAGAAAAACCGCCGCCGAGGCAGCTATTCAGGCCTGTCGATGTATCGCGAGGGCACGTTCGGATATACGTCGGGCGTCGATCGCAGCCTGTATTCCTATTACTTCCAGCAGGGCTTTCAACGCGGTTGGCAGGACGGCTACAACAGCCGCTACCGCTACGGACGCGAAGAAAACGGAGCGGCCGCGATCCTTGATACGGTCGTAAACACGGTGTTGAACCTGACCCGATATTAACCGGTGTTATCAACAAACCCCCGGTTCAGACCCGGGGGTTTTTTTGCGCTGAATTCAGAAAAATCGATCGATGACGGTGATGCCGAGGCCGCTGAAACTGTTCATGTCGGCAAGCGCTTGCGGCGCTTCATCGAGTGAGATGGTCCGGCCGATAAGGTCATGTGGGCGGAGGCGACCGTCAGCGATCATCTCAAACATGGCGGGATATCGATGCGCCTGCATGCCGTGACTGCCAAAAATTTCGAGCTCGCGGGCGATCACTCGGTCAACCGGCAAAGGCGTCTTATGTTCGCCGATGTCCATAATGCCCACCTGGACATGACGGCCGCGTTTGCGAAGGCAATTGACCGAATTAAGAAATGTCTCGTGGCTGCCAAGAGCGTCGATCGAGACGTGAGCGCCGCCTGCCGTGAGCTCGCTGACGGCTTCGGCAACGTCTGCTACCTTTCGTGAATTAACCGTAAGTGCAGCGCCGAGAGTGCGGGCAAATTCCAGTTTGTCGTCGTCAATGTCAACGGCGATCGGCACCGCTCCGACGGCGTTCGCAATTATAATGGCCGAGAGGCCGATGCCCCCGCATCCGTGGACCGCGACGAACTGGCCCGGAGCCGCCATCGCCTGATCGACCACGGCGCGAAACGCCGTGATAAACCGACAGCCGAGCGCGGCGGCAGTCGCAAATTCCATCTCGTCGGGCAGGCGGACGAGATTGTTATTGGCGTAGTCGACAGCGACGTATTCTGCAAAGGCTCCCCAATTCGTAAAGCCTGGTTGAAATTGTCGATCGCAGACCTGTTGGTTGCCCGAGAGGCATTGCTCACATTCTCCGCAACCGCACACAAACGGCAGCGTCACTCGATCACCAACCTGCCAGTTTTTGACATCGGCTCCAACCTCCGCGATGACACCGGCGAATTCGTGACCGGGAACATGCGGCAACTTTATGTCAGGGTCATTGCCCATCCAGCCATGCCAGTCGCTGCGGCAGATGCCGGCGGCCCGGACCTCGATGACGACACCGGTTGAGGGCGGCGCCGGCGAGGCGACGTCTTCGATGGTCAGCGGTCCGGAAAATTCGTGATAGGCGACGGCTTTCAAGCGGAGCTATTTTACAGGTGTCGGGGTCTGTTGGTACATCACGTTGAGCCATTTGCCAGTGCGTCGGACGTAGAGCGAGCTGACCCAGGCAGGGCTGGGAACCTGTTTGCCGCCGCACTTTGTGTCCTGAACGGCGTGATAGACAATGAGCGCCGTGTCGGGATTCAGGATCGTTACGTTAAAGCTGTCAAGCGCGTAGCTCGTGACGACGCAGACCGGGCTGCCGACAAAGCCGACGACCTCCTTCTTTGACGCTGTGCCGTTGCCGCCGATCTCGACATGGTCGTCGGATAAGAAATTCTGGTAGAACGAGCCGTCGCGTTTTTGCCAGGCGACCCACGACTGCTTTTCAAGATCGATCAATGCCGTGTTTGTCTGGGTTTCGGCCTTCTGACATCTGGCGATCGCAGCAAGTGCCACCAACATGACCATAATGATCGTAAGCGCTTTTATCATCTCGACAATTGCCTCCGAAGAAATTTGCTTTTGCGGCGCGAAAGATTACTTCGTCGTCTGCCGCCTAACATACTTGAAATCGTAAACGGTCGTCCAGGTCTTGCCGTCATCATCCGACTTTTCGGCAAATTGTCGGACGGTGTTGGCGTCGACGTTGAAAAACGTCAGCCGCGGCGTGATCTTCTTGCCGTTAAGTTCATACGCGTCTCCGACGTATCTCAGCGCACCGTCGCTGTATTCGCCCGAGTACCGGCTTGGCGAACCGTTTTGCCCGACCCAGTATTGGTGCCATTTCTTATCGTTCGGGTCGTAGAAATTTATGCTTTTGCCGGTGCCGCCAAAGCCATCGGTCCAATTTTCAAGCACGCCGCAGCCTGAGGCGATGCTTTGAATCACGCTCGTGCCGACTTTGCGGCCCTGCGGGTTGAAAACGTCCCATTCGCCCACCCAGAACTCAAATTGCCGGCTCTCGGCCGAATATTTACAGGGGTGGATCTTACGGTCCACTTTATCCCAC
>DASXPW010000401.1:0-7010 GCA_036493385.1 Pyrinomonadaceae bacterium | reverse complement strand
TAGTTCCTCGACCGAAGCTCGGTTTATGTCGATCGCGCTGGCTAAAGTAGTTGCATTCACGCTCACAGCTCGCGTCGCACTTCCCTTCTCGCTGCACGCCGCAATTAACTGCACCGTTACGAGAGCTGCGGTAAGAAGGATGATTTTAACCAGTGTTGTAAATGAGAGATCCATTCAACCCACCACGGGAAGGTCCGGTTCGAACCCTGTCTGATGAGATCGCAGAGTTCGCAAACCGGCCTCGGCTTTTGTCGAGCAAAAAATTAAACGGATTATGCGCGACGGCAGGCGAATATTGCAACCCCGGACGAGTGGTGCTATTTTTGCGGTGTAATTCCAGAAAAA
The DNA here is from genome assembly GCA_036493385.1 of Pyrinomonadaceae bacterium. GTDB lineage: Bacteria > Acidobacteriota > Blastocatellia > Pyrinomonadales > Pyrinomonadaceae > OLB17. Next base: position 6,665 of record DASXPW010000401.1, on the reverse strand, counting down.
AAACGACGGGCGGTTGAAATTCTATGAGTCTCTTTGAACCCGAAGACGAGCCGCGAGATATCGAATTTGATAAGGACGATAAGGTCCGCCTATTCGAGACACAGAAGCGCGAGACCGAGGGCGGCCGTGGCTATCTCAAAAAGTTTCTTCCTGTTGCCGTGCTCGCGATCATCATCATTGCAGGCATCATCTGGCTCATGCAGCCGGGCATCGGCTCAGCCGTTAAGCCGCCCAGTGAGATCGAACAAGCTGTCGACGACTATATGCTTTCAAAAGAGCATCGGTCTATTCGCGAGATCAATTTCTACAAATGTGACGGTTATTATTGGGTAAAGATACTCTCCGAGCCACGTTCGTCCGTCGCAAGCGCCGACGACCCTGCAAATCAATTCCGACTCTCAGTAAAAACCGCAGACGGAAAAGCGACCGACATAACAACCTTGCCGCTGCCGGACCACGCTAATGACGTTCCCTGTAAGGCGTCTTAAGCGTAAATCAAACGGCCGCGCGGTTCCGGGATCTCGCGCCCGATGTCACGAGCAGTCTCGATCCATTCCTCAATGATGACTTCGGCGTTTGCCAGCGCCTCTTGATAGGTGGCGCCGTCAGCCATACACCCAGAGAGTTCCGGGACTTCAGCAATAAAAGCCGCGTCATCTTCGCTCCAATAGATGATGATCTCGTACTTGCTCATCCCAATCTGTACTTTAGAATTATATTACGAACCTGCTTTACCTAGTACGCCTTAGCTTTGTTTCTCTTTGGTTGCAAATTAATTATCTCTTCAATACCGCTCTTTGAATAGATATGATGACTCCCCTTGATTCGCTCGATGAAACCTAGATCGAGCAACAACCGACACAAATCTGCAAAATCGATGTTCTCGTCGGAGGTTCCCGACAGGATCTTGTCTCGAAGCCTCTCAGATCTGGCCATCTCGATTTACGCTGACCCCATCTCCTCATAATCCTGCAGATCTTCGTATGCCTTGCCGAGGATGGGCCTAGCGCGGGTCGAGCCGTCCATTTCGCCGATATAGCCTTCGCGGACCATCGCGTCTAGGATCGCAGCGGCGCGGCCGTAGCCGATGCGGAGGTGCCGCTGCAGAAGCGATGTCGAGGCTCGTTTCGCTCCCACGCAGGTTCGCAGCGCGTCCAGAAACAGCGGATCGCGGCGGCCCGGCAGATCAGCCGAATCATCAAGCTCCTCATCCGTTTTGGTGATCGTGTTGTCGTACTCGGGCCTGCCCTGCGACTTGGCGTGCTCGACCACCTTTCCGATCTCGCGTTCGTCAACAAACGCGCCGTGTATGCGAACGACCTGCGAGCTGCCCGGCGGCAAGAAGAGCATATCGCCGCGTCCGAGCAAGCCTTCGGCACCGTTGGCATCGATGATCGTTCGCGAATCGACCTTTGACGAGACGCGAAACGATATCCGCGACGGAAAATTTGCCTTGATCAGGCCAGTGATGACATCGACCGACGGACGCTGTGTCGCAAGCACAAGATGGATACCGACCGCGCGTGCCATCTGCGCCAATCGCGTGATCGAATCTTCGACTTCCTTGCCCGAAACCATCATCAGGTCGGCCAGCTCATCGATGATGATCACTATGTAGGGCAGCGGTCGCCACGGCTCGCCGTTGTCGTCGAAATGCTCGACCGAGTTTCGCCGGTTGACCTCGGTGTTGTAACCGTCGATGTTGCGGACGCCCCAGCCGGCCAGCTCTTTATAACGCCGCTCCATCTCGCCGACCGCCCATTTGAGCGAGACGGCCGCGCGTTTCGGGTCCGTGATGATCGGCGTCTTCAGATGCGGAATGTCCGCGTAGAGTCCAAGCTCGAGCCGCTTCGGATCGACAATGATGAACTGTACCTCATCAGGCCGCGCCTTAAAGAGTATCGACATCACAAGCGTATTCACGCCGACCGATTTACCCGCTCCGGTCGCTCCGGCTATCAACAGGTGCGGCATCTTCGCGAGGTCGGCAACATAGTTCAGGCCGTCTATTGTTTTCCCGAGGCCGATCGTGAGCAGCGATGTCGACTCTTTGAATTTCTTCGACTCGATCACCTCACGAAGCTGTATCGTTTCACGCTGTTTGTTTGGGACCTCGATACCGACAAACGCTTTGCCAGGGATGCGGTCGATGCGGATCGATTCGGCTTTCAGTGCAAGACACAGGTCGTCAACAAGGTTCGTCACTCGCGAATACTTAACGCCCGGATCGGGCTTGAATTCGAAAGTAGTTACAACCGGCCCCTGCGATATATGTACGACGCGGCCCGTGACGTTAAATTCTTTTGTCTTTTCCTGCAGCTCGGTCGCCAGCGCTCTCAGCTCGGCCTCTTTCTGCTCGATCGGCGGCTCAGGCGGCGTTAAAAATGAAGGATGGGGCAGAATGTAATGGTCGTAATTCGCCCGCGGCGGTTCGGGCTCGGAGGCCGGCTCGCCATCATCGGCCGCTTCACCAGCTCCGTCTTCTTCGAGATCGCCAGTATGCTTTACCGGTGAGATCGAGATCGTTTCCGGCGGAGCGTCTTCCTCAAGCGGCGGCGTCAGCTCTTCGTCGTGCAGATCGATCTCGACCGGCACACGCTCAGAGGCCGAAATGGTCGGAGCTGATACTGCCGGCTCAGGTGACGCGTCAAACGGCATTTCCAATTGCGCACCTGCGGCAGCGGCCATCGTTGCGACCGATGCAACGTCATCCCCAACGGCGATCGTCGGCGGGGGTTCGGCGGCGATCTCGTCGCGTTTTTGCTTTCGTCTTTGCGAACGCGAGAGTGCGGCTGAGACTTCCTCGGCATGGCCTTGCCGCTTGGCTTTCCAGTCCTTAAATCGCAGCCCGATGTTCGAGGCAGCGAGCCCCACGCTCGTCCAAGATCCGCGAAACGTCACATTCGTCAACATTATCACCGACGCGATCAAGCCCGTCGCAAACAGAATTGACGAGCCGATCCAACCGAGGAACGCCGTCGCGTATTTCGCAAGAAATTCAGGAAGTATCCCACCGTTAATACCGACAAGCTTTGTCAGCGTCGCGAGCGAAGCGATGAATAATACGAATCCGCTCACTCGACGCAGACTTGGTCGAAGCGACTCTGACTGATAGATCCGCCATGCGGCGACAGCGACCAGTACGGGAAAAACATACGCCGAAATCCCGATCGCCTGGATCAAAAGATCAGACAGGTAAGCGCCGACAGGCCCGATCCAATTATGCGTCTTGTTGACGCCCCCAAATCCCGTGCTGTTAAAGGACGGGTCCGACCAAGAGTGCGAGACCAGGCTGAGAAACAAGAGTACCGCGACAGCCGCCACGACCAGAGCAAGAACGTCGTTCAGATACGAATGCTTCTTTGGCTTTTCCGCCCCTTTTTTGAGCAGAGTACTGCCGTCCGACAGGCAAAAATTGATGTCGTCCTTATAACTCTGATTGCATGCCGGGCAGAACTTCATAACTAATAACGAACAGTGAACAACTGGTGAGAATTCGCTACCGTTTCTGCGTAGTTTTGACAGTGGCGATCAGCATCTTTATTAGCTCAACGCAATCCACCGACAGGCTGCGGAACATCTTTTCTGTTATGTAGTCGGTGTCTCGTAGAATCGAGAGCCAATACTCGGTCTCGTTCGCTTCTTTCAGAGCGATAGACATTTTGTTTCGAAAATCGGCTTTCGAGATTCCATATTCGGCTTCTCGCACCAACGCCCCTACAGCCGTTCCAGAACGTAGGACTTGCTTGCTGAGAACATACTCCTTATGCTCGGACACCAGAAACTGACTTAGCCGAACAACACGCACACCAAAAGCGTAGCTTTTTGTACGTAAAACCGACTCTTTTTAATAACCGAGCCTTCCATTATTCACTGTTCGCTGTTCACTGTTCGCTGTTCACTGTTCACTGTTCACTGTTCACTGTTCACTATTCACTGTTCACTTTCTTATACAGCAGAAACTCATTAATGAAATCATCGATGTCGCCGTCGAGTACGGCATCGACGTCAGAGACCTCGAATTTAGTCCGTGTATCTTTTACCAACCGGTACGGGTGAAGCACGTAGTTTCTGATCTGCGAGCCGAACGAAATGTCCTGCTTGCTCGCCTCAAGCTCGGCCGCGCCCTCACGGCGTTTCTCAAGCTCGAGCTCATACAGCTTTGACCGCAGTACCTGCATCGCCACAGCGCGATTTTGGATCTGCGACCGCTGATTCTGACACGTTACCACAATTCCGCTCGGAAGATGCGTAATTCTGACTGCGCTGTCGGTGACATTGACGTGCTGGCCGCCCGCGCCCGACGAACGATAAGTGTCGATGCGAAGATCTTTGTCCTCGATGTTGACCTCGATGTTTTCGTCGATCTCTGGCGAGACAAACATCGACGCAAACGACGTCTCGCGGCTGCCGCCCGAGTTGAATGGCGAGATGCGAACCAGCCGATGAACACCTGCTTCGGTCGCGAGCAGCCCATAGGCATAGTCGCCATCGACGCGAAATGTCGCCGACTTTATGCCGGCTTCGCCGCCCGACTGCTCATCGATCAGCTCGACCTTGAAGCCCTTTCGCTCGGCCCAACGCAGGTACATCCTCAACAGCATCTGCGCAAAATCCTGTGCGTCCGTGCCGCCTGCACCTGACTGTATCGAACAGATCGCGTTGTTTGCGTCGGTTTCGCCCGACAGAAGGCTCTTAACCTCCGCCTGGCTTACTTCACGGTCCAACCGGGCGATCAATTGCTCCAGCTCTTTCGCGGAGTCGGCGTCTGTCTCGGCAAACTCGAATAACACCTCGGCGTCGGACACACCGGTCTCAAATCCCTTTTGCTGCGTGAGGGATTTCTCGATACGGCTTCGCTGCTGGACTATTTTTTGAGCGCGCTCCTGGTCGTTCCAGAAATTCGGCTCGGCGATCCGTGCTTCTAATGTTTCGACTTCTTTCTGCTTTTGAGGCGCGTCAAAGAAACCTCCCGAGTTGGGAAACCTTTTCCTTTATCTCTTCAAATTGTGTTCTAAGCTCGGCAAGTTCCATATGTTTAACGACTAACTCTTAACTATTCGCTCTTCACTATTAACTGTTAGTTCATTCTCCCGGATTATCAAAAAAGTATTTCCTGATTCCCTCGAATGTATTCTTCCAGCCGATGACGCATGCCTCGTAGAAATCATCGGCGACGATCTCTGACGGAAATCCGTCCTGCGTTATCCGCAGCGAGCACATCCCGGGGCCGCGGTCTTCGACGATAAACTCGGTGGTCATCTTGTCCATCTCGAATGGCGGTTGACCGTCGCGGGCGAAATATTTACCTTCGCCGAGCATCAGCCGATGCGGCCGTTCGATCTCAGTTATTTTGAATGAGCTTATGTAATCGGGCTCGTTCTCGTTCTCGCCCCACGAAGCGACCCAAGTCCCGCCGACCTGCGGCAGCACGATGGCCTTGTCGGCGCCCCACCAACTTCGGATCGAGCTCGGCGTCACCAATGCCGCGAACATCCGCTCGGCCGAGACGGCAAAAGGCTCTTCAAAAACATGTCGTCGTGTACCCATGTTTGACTAAACAGACCATGGCGGCTTTGCCGCTCTATTTGCGGAAAAGCTCAGCTTTTCCGAAGACCGTTCCGATCTCCTACGCGGCTACGCCGCCGATTTCGTTCTTCTCAGAAAACCAAATATCAAAAGCGAGATAGTGACCAGCGAACACAACCACGCGAACCAATCGCCGTACTTAACATAAAAGGTCTCGTCACCGTCCGACTTTGCGACAGACCAGACTCGCGTGTCTTCCGTATAAGGCTTTGTCGCATCCAGCACCTCACCTCGCGGCGTGATATACGCTGTGATGCCGACATTTGTTACCCGCAGCACCGGCCGGCCGGTCTCGATCGCGCGGAAAACGGCATTCGCCAAATGCTGTTTCAGCACCGGCGTCGGCCCGAGATAGCCGTCGTTCGTCATTTCAATTATCACATCCGCTCCGCGCCTAACGTACTCACGCGAGAGCTGTCCAAAATGCGATTCAAAGCAGATCATGATGCCCGCCTTGGCGTCGCCGACCGGCATCAGATCGTAATTCCTGCCGTACGAAAAATTTCCGACAAATCCGGGTATCAGGCTATCGAGCGGAACGGGAACGGCTTCGCCGAACGGCAAGAGGTAGATTTTATCATACTCGGCCACCTCGCGGCCGCTCGGATCGATCATCACCGCCGAATTGAAATACTTATTGTTGCGTCGATCGGGCTCGGCCGAATTAAAGAGCACGCTCACATTATTTCTCGCCGCAAACGCGCTGATAAACTCGCGAAACTCGCGGTCCTCACCCCACTGAAAGTTCATCGGCGATTCGGGCAAAACCACCGTTGTCGATGGTTCGTTGTTCGTTGTTCGTTGTTCGTTGATCGTTGATAATGCCGCCTCAGCCTGATCGATCTGATGATGCCTCAACGCGCGCCATTTATCTTCATCCAGGTTCGACATGGGGACGTTTGGCTGTACGGCGACGACACGCGAGCTTCGCACCTCCTCTAGATTTCCACGAGTGTCGTCCGTGATGTTTCGTTTCATCGATAGAGGAATCCAAAGCAGACCGAGAAATAGTAGGTATGCGATCGCTTGCAGTCGTGAACGGCTCTGTCCTTGGATAGAATTTATCGCAACGAATG
>DASXPW010000400.1:0-4747 GCA_036493385.1 Pyrinomonadaceae bacterium | reverse complement strand
TGGGGTGCAGGCGATTCTCAATGGACGTGTCACTCAGCACGGAGATCAGCTTACTCTTAGTCTCGAATTGATCGACACGTCAACGGAGAACGTCCTTTGGAGTGAGCAATACGATCGACGTCAGGCGGACCTCGTATCGCTGCAAAGCGAGATAGCCCGCGACATCTCGCAAAAGCTAAAAGCGAAACTCTCAGGGGCTGACGAGCAAAAGATCGCGAAAACCTATACCGCCGATCCGGAAGCTTTTCAGCTTTATCTAAAAGGATTGTTTTATTGGAACAAGCGCACGCCGGAGGATCTCAAGAGATCGATCGAGTATTTCGACCAGGCGATCGAAAAGGATCCCGCTTACGCTCTCGCGTACGCCGGTAAGTCTGAGGCTTATGTTCTGCTTCCCGAATACTTTGCGGGAACACCTCAGGACTATTATCCCAGAGCGATCTCCGTTGCCAGGCGAGCGTTAGAGCTCGATGCGTCGCTAGCCGAGGCGCATGCGACTTTAGGTGAGGCGTTCGACAATCAAATTAAATTTGCTGATGCAAGAAAAGAATACGAACAAGCCATCCAGTTGAATCCAAATTACGCTACAGGGCACCAATGGTACGGCGGCAGCCTCATGGTAGTCGGTAGATTTGATGAAGCTATTGCCGAAGGTAAACGCGCTCAGGCGCTCGACCCATTATCGCTGATCATAAATGACAATCTCGGCGAGTATTATTACTATTCCGGCCAATACGATAAGGCCGTGGAGCAGTTGAAGGCGACCTTGGAGATCGATCCGAATTTTTTTCTTGCTCATGTCGACGCTGCGTCGGCTTATACAATGAAAGGAATGTATGCGGAAGCAATCGCGGAATGTAAGCGCGCTCATGAATTGAACTCCGATCCAAACTACTATCTGCCGTATATGGGCTATCTTTACGCTGTTTCTGGTAAACGCGAGGAAGCCTTAAAGGTTCTCGACCAAATCAATGAGATCGGGACGAAGGACAATTTTGCACCTTACAATTTGGCCATGGTTTACGCCGGGCTCGGCGACAAGGACAAAGCAGTCGAACAACTCGAAAAGGATTATCAACTGGGTGATCCAACTTTTAAGTACGTGGCCGTCGACCCTTACTTTAGAGATCTTCACTCGGACCAGCGCTTTGTAGATCTACTTCGCCGAGCGGGGTTTCCCCATTAAAAGGAAATTTAGTGAATTTGTGAAGAAGACTTATATCTCGATCGTGTTAAGCAAATGAGCCAGGAATTATCGACCGGAACCGTCCTCTCACATTACCGCATCGTGTCAAAGATCGGCGCCGGCGGGATGGGTGAGGTTTATCTTGCCGAGGATGACAAGCTGGCGCGAAAAGTCGCGCTCAAAGTATTGCCGGTCGAGGTTGCCGCAAACACGGACCGCATGCGTCGGTTTGTCCAGGAAGCAAAGGCCGCGGCGGCCCTCAATCATCCGAACATCGCGCATATCTACGAGATCGGCGAAGCCGGCGGCATCAGCTTTATTGCCATGGAGTTCGTCGATGGAACGTCGCTTACGAACGTTCTGCGCGACCCGATCGATCTGCCAAAGGTCTTGCGACACTTACAGCACGTTGCCGAAGGGCTTGCCAAGGCTCATGCCGCAGGTATCGTTCATCGTGATCTAAAGCCGGACAACTTAATGCTCACACGCGACGGCCATGTGAAGATACTCGACTTTGGCCTGGCAAAGTTGATCGCAACTACCGAGGCAATGTCCCGAGAAAGTGATGATTCGAGCCGGATCGCAACAGCTATCCTTCAACAGCAGTCGACGCCCGGAACTATTCTGGGCACCGCCGGCTACATGTCCCCCGAGCAGGCCCAGGGCAAAACCGATCAGATCGACCAACGCTCCGATATATTCTCTTTCGGCTGCATTTTGTTCGAAGCCGTGACCGGCCGCCGTGCGTTTGAAGGAGCCGATACGGTTGACACGCTAAACAAGATCATTCGCGAACCGGCCCCTCAGGTGAGCAATATCGATCCGTCTGCCCCGCCGGATTTGCAAAGGATCATCCGCCGATGTCTTGCTAAAGATCCGGACGAACGCTTTCAGTCGATCAAGGACGTCGCGATCGAGCTAAGAGAGGTCCGTCGTGAATTGACCGGCGGACAGGAGATCAATACCACCGTACCGCCGCTGTCGGGGGACGGCACGATGATCCGCGAACAGCCCTTTACGGGAGCTGGTTCGCCTGCGATGACTGTGTCGGGCGCGACGCCGACGCACGTGTCCAGCGCGGAATACGTCGTCGGCGAGATCAAGCGTCACAAACCCGCCACTACCGTGTTGGCGGTACTAATATTGGCGGTTGTCGGACTGGGAATTTGGTATTTTGGTTTTCGCCAGGCGCGAACATCGCAGATCGGCTCGATCGCAGTAATGCCGTTCGAAAATGCAAGCGGAAATCCGGATATCGAATACCTGTCGGACGGCGTCACCGAGAGTCTCATCAACGATCTATCTCAGTTGCCAAATCTGTCAGTAAAATCCCGAAGCTCCGTTTTTCGCTACAAGGGAAAGGATGTCGAGCCGCAGCAGGTCGCTGCCGAGCTCAAGGTGCAAGCGGTTTTGAACGGTCGGGTGACACAACGAGGAGATAGCCTCACCATAAGCCTCGACATTGTCGACGCAGCCACGGGTGACCAGATATGGGGCGATCAATACACGCGAAAGATCGCAGATCTTGCCGCCTTGCAATCCGATATCGCGCGTGAGGTGTCGCAAAGACTTCGCACGCGGCTGACCGGGGCCGAAGAGAAGCTTGTCGTCAAAAACCAAACACAAAACTCCGAGGCATATCAGCTTTATCTCAAAGGGCGATTTCAATGGAACAGGCGAACTGTTGATTCGCTAAGACAAGCCATCGAGTTTTACAAACAGTCTGTAGCGAAAGATCCGAATTACGCGCTCGGATACGCCGGCTTAGCAGAAACCTATATTTTGTTGCCGCAATACAGCGCGGCCTCGCCAAGCGACAGCCTGCCGCAGGCAAAGGCCATGGCCGAAAAGGCTGTCGCGATCGATGACTCACTCGCCGAAGCCCACACCGTTCTCGCCGACTATCTTGCTTTGTTCGAATACGACCGGGTCGGAGCGGAAAGGGAATTTAGACGAGCCATCGATCTCGATCCGAATTATGCGACGGCTCATCAGTGGATGGGCACCGATGTCTATGGCGCGACGAAACGTTTTGACGAGGCAATAAGGGAGCTGAAACGAGCCGAGGAGCTTGACCCGCTCTCGCCGATCATCTCGACCAATGTTGGCGATATGCTGCTTTATGCGCACCGATACGATGAGGCGATCGCGCAATATAGACGTGTGCTCGCATTGGACCCGAGCTTTCAATTTGCCCATTTTGAAATGGCGCTGGGCCTTCAGACAAAAGGTCTGTATCCGGAAGCGATAGCAGAATTTCGAAAGGGACTCGAGCTTGGATACGACTCACAGAACACGGGATTTCTGGCTTACTCACTTGCTCGCTCGGGTCAAAAGGATGAGGCAATGAAATTGATCGAAAGCCTCAAAAAGGAGTCTGCGGAACACTACGTCCAGAGCTATGCCATCGCGGTCGCGTACGTTGGTCTGGGCAATAAGGATGAGGCGATCGCGTGGCTTGAAAAAGATGTTGCCGAGCATTCGACACAAAACTGTGTCTATGCGGTCGACCCGGCGCTTGACGATCTCCGATCCGATCCGAGATTTAAGGATATGCTTCGACGGCTCAATCTTCCGGAATAAGGTTTATGAAACGCTGCCCGCAATGCGGAAGAGATTATAACGACGACTCGATGAGCTTTTGTCTCGACGACGGCTCGGAATTGCTATTTGGCCCGTCATGGGATGAACCTGCGACCGCGATAGTCGGCGTGCCGACCGAGCCGCAAACGAAAATAATTCCTGAGACTTCTCAGATCTCTATTGATCGTCCAAAGGCTGCCTCAAATCGAAGCTCGATCATTGCAGCCATCGTCGGCCTGGTCATCATCTCCGCTCTCGCCCTTGGCAGCTATCTCTATTTTGGTCGCGGTGCCTCAAAGCAGATCGCATCCATCGCCGTCCTTCCATTCGAGAATCGCAGCGGCGATCCGGACACGGATTATCTTTCTGACGGCTTGGCCGAATCGGTGGCTTTTCGCCTTTCGCAGCTTGCCGGACTAAAGGTCAGCCCGACGTCCTCTGTGATGCGCTACAAGGGCAAGGAAAGCGACCCGGTCAAGATAGCCTCAGAGCTCGGCGTCGACGCCGTGATGAGTGGGCGTTTGACCAAGCACGGTGACGATCTGGGGATTACGGTCGAGCTTGTCGACGCTCGCGACGATAAAATGATGTGGGGTGAGCAGTATGAACGCAAGATGTCGGACCTCCTTGCTCTGCAACGTGATATCGCTACGGCGATCACCGAAAAGCTACAGCTAAAGCTGACAGGAAACGAGAAAGGGATCGCTAAGAAGTATACCGACAACAACGAGGCTTATCAGCTCTACCTCAATGCCCGTTTTCACTTTGCGCGGCGTACTAAGGACGAGATCTACAAGAGCATTGATCTATATCAGCAGGCGGTGAGCATCGACCCGAATTTCGCGCTTGCCTTTTCGGGGCTTGCCGAGGCCTACGCGGTGATCCCGTCCTTCCCTTACGCGTCTCCGACCGAATGTTATCCGAAGGCAAAGGCCGCAGCCGCGAAAGCCCTCGAGCTAGATCCAGACCTCCCCGAGG
>DASXPW010000399.1:0-6421 GCA_036493385.1 Pyrinomonadaceae bacterium | reverse complement strand
GTAAAATCGGCCGTCGATACGCCGTTGGTAAAAGTCAACGGCCCGAGCAGCGTTGCCGCGCCAGCCGGATCGACCGCATACGCATAGTAAGTCGGTACATCACCAGGCAATCCGTTCATGTTGAAGACGAGATGCGTGCCTTCAGCCGAACGCGTCACATGTACGACACCTTTGCCGGTTATCGTTCCAGCCGGCGTCAGATCAACTACAACTTCTTTTCCTACCGGATATTCGATAACCGAATAGGATCCGTCTGGATTCACCACGACCTTTTTTGTCGTAGCAACCTGCGCAGCCGCACTTATCCCGAGCGCGAGAGTCAAAGCCGCCGCGAAAAGAGAATATTTTCCGCTCATTTGATCAGCCTCCTTGTTAAATAAAAAGTTTGGGCAAACTGCGCCCAGCGTTTTTAGTTAAGCGCGCAACCGACGTGCCAGCAGCGGCAAGTTATCGCACGTCAAAAAGTTGCGAATAAACGCGGTTTTTGGAGTTAAGCGAGCTGTATCAAAGCCGAACGGGCAATTTGCGTCAGGGTGGCGGCTGAAGTTTCGCAGATTCGGATGCTTGTCGTTTGGCCTCATTCCAGAGATCATCCATTTCTTTTATGGAGGCCTCGGACAGCGACCGACCGCGGGAGTTGAGTTCTCTTTCTATGAATTTGAACCGTTGGCGAAACTTCCGGTTGGTTCGTTTTAAGGCGGTCTCGGGCTCGACATCGAGCCGTCGCGCGAGATTAACGAGAACGAAGAGCAGATCGCCGATCTCCTCGGCGACCTCACCGGGGTCGCGCCCATCCAGTGCCGCCCGCAATTCGGCGACTTCCTCATCAAGCTTCTCAAAGATCTGATCGGCATCGTCCCAATCAAAGCCCACTCTTGCGGCTTTCGTCGTTAGCTTCAGCCCTTCGAGCAGCGCGGGGAAATGGACCGGAACATCATCGAGTATCGATTCTTGCTGTTTCTCAGGCCTACCCGACGCTTTTCGCTCGTCAGCTTTGAGTTTGTCCCAGTTGTCTAGGACGTCTTCCGCGCGTTCGAGCTTGGCATCGCCGAAGACATGCGGGTGGCGAAGAATTAGCTTCTGCGTGATCCCCGCGGCAACATCGTCGATGGTAAAATCGCCTTTTTCCGCAGCAATAGTCGAATGGAAAATTACTTGGAGCAACAGATCGCCCAGCTCTTCCTTCAGGTGCGTGAAATCGCCGGTCTCGTCCGACTCCTGGATCGCGTCAAAGGTCTCATACGCCTCCTCAAGCAAGTATTGCGAGAGCGAGGCATAGGTCTGCTCGCGATCCCACGGGCACCCGCCCGGGGCTCGCAAGCTGGCCATCACCGCAATCAATTCGTCCAACGCCGTTGACATCAATTCCTCCCAATAAGAGAGCATTGTCTCACAACGACTTCCTGCACTTCCAAGACCTCCTAGACTTCCCCGACTCTTCGACTAAATGCTACTATCGAAGTTGAACAATACTACGATGATAGGCAAAGACGAGAGTCAGGAAGAGGTCACTTTTAAGGTCTCTGACCGCAGAAAATTCAACCCCGACGGAAGTCTGAAAGAGGGCGTTACGATCGAGCCGGAACCGCCCAAAGAAGAGACGAAGGCGGCTCCGAAGGCTGAAAAACCCGCAGATGAACCCGAGCCTTCTTTAAGCTCGACCGAAATGGCGGATGATCTCGGCGATGAAGAAGAGATCCCTGGTGCCGACGACCCGGCGAGCTTTGTAAATTTCCTGTCGACCATCGCGACCAACGCCGCCGCCGCGCTTGGCGCGGTACCGCACCCGGCGACGGGCAAACGCTCGCTCGATCTCGACACCGGCAAATATTGGCTCGACGTCATTGGCATGCTTCGCGATAAAACCGAGGGCAATCTCCATAAAGAAGAAGCGCGACTGCTAGACGGTCTGCTTGCAGATCTCAGAATGCAATATGTCCAACTCGTCCGCGCCACGGAAGAAAAGTTGAAACAGCAGGCGGCAAAGAAATTTTCGGCATCGGATATTCTGGGAAAGAAATAGTCTTGGAAGTCTAGAGCAGTTTGGGAAGTCTCGGAAGTCCTCATGGAAATCGATGCCCACATTCAAACGATTTGAAGATATTCGAGCATGGCAAAAGGCGCGAATTCTCACGAAAGACATATACCTTTTAAGCGGTGGCGGCGCATTCGCTCGCGACTTTGAGCTAAGGAACCAACTTCGACGATCCACTGTCTCAATCATGGCAAATATTGCGGAGGGCCAAGGTAGAAGAACAGACAAAGATTTCGCTAACTTCTTAAATATGTCTCTCGGATCTATTTCAGAATCGAAATCCCATATTTATTTAGCGCTCGATCTCAATTACATCGATCAAACTCAATTTGACGCTCTGTATGAAAAATTTGATGAGATCGGGCGAATGGTTTTTTCCTTGTCCGCGCATCTGCGAAGTTAGGTGGCTTTTTCTTTCACGGCTTCCTAGACTTACTAGACTTTCCAGACTTATGAGGCTGACTTTCCTCGGCACAGGTACATCGACCGGCGTTCCATCGATCGCTTGTGACTGTGAGACGTGTTTGTCTGACGATCCGCGGGACAAACGCCTGCGGGTCTCCATCCTCATCGAGCATGAAACCAAAACGATCCTTGTCGATACCTCTTCCGATTTTCGCCAGCAGGCGCTGAGAGCAAATATCAAATTCCTGGATGCCGTTTTGATCACGCATTGCCACGTCGATCACGTCTTTGGACTCGACGATATCCGACCGCTAAATTTCAAATTTGGCGCAATGCCGGTCTATGCGAACGAGCCCGCGTGGAAAGATCTTCGACGAATTTTCAAATACATTTTCGAACCCGACCATGTCGGCGGTGGGTTGCCACAGTTGATACCGCACACGGTTTATCACAATTCGCCATTCGCGATCGGCGATATACAGATAACGCCGCTCGAGGTCATTCACGGCAAGCTGCCCGTGATGGCGTATCGATTTAACGACTTTGCTTACGCGACAGATCTGAATTTCATCTCGGACGAGACGATCGACCTGATGGTGGGACTGGATGTTCTCGTCCTCGACTGCGTCCGCATCCGTCCGCATCCGACGCACCTCGGGCTAAATGAAGCGCTCGCATACATCGAACGCATAAAACCACGCCGAGCGTTTCTAACGCATCTCAATCACGATGTCATGCATGAACGCGATTCGAGATTGCTGCCCGAGAATGTCGAGTTTGCATATGACGGTTTAGTTCTTGAATGAAATTTCGCGAAGCGACAATTGAGGATCTGCCTGCGATCATTCGTCTCCTCGCCGACGACTTTCTCGGTCAGCAGCGCGAGGACCTTTCAGAGCCGCTCAACGAAAATTACATTAAGGCCCTTCGCGAGATCGAGGCCGATCCGAATAACGAGCTGATCGTTGCCGAGGTTGACGGCAAAGTGATCGGAACGCTGCAACTTGTCGTCACGCCGTCGCTCAGCTATCAGGGCAGCAAGCGAAGCATTGTCGAGTCGGTCCGCGTCGACAGCTCGCTTCGCGGGCAAGGCATCGGCCGCGAGATGATGCTCTGGGCGATCGAGCGCGCCAAACAGCGCGGCTGCGTTTCAATGCACCTGACCAGCCACAACGACCGCACGGAAGCGCATCGCTTTTACGAGAGCCTTGGTTTTATCAAAAGCCACACGGGCATGAAGCTCAGCCTGAAATGAGTCGGCCGAGCGAGATTTTAAATCGTTCACTTTACGTATAACAAAACTTTGGCGGTCGCTCGCTACAAATTTATCCCGATCCCCATTTCAGGCCGATAACACGGCATCGTCCCTGATTTTCTGGTCCCGCGTCACAGATTTTCCACACGTTTCCACAGACGCTTTTCCACAGTTCGGAAAAATCGTCCTTAAGTCCAATTTGCTTAACACATTACATAACATTTTGCGGCCTAAATTGTGTTTAACTTGAGTTTACCGCCCATGCCATAAGCCACTAGATTTTGTATTGACAAAGTGTTGCCTACACAATATATTCTATATCCACTAGTGGTTGGTATTTTGATTTTTTGAAATTTTCGAAGTAAAACGTCCCGAAAGGGCCGTGCCTGCCCCGCTGCTTTAATGGGGAACGAGGACCGCGTCGAACGCCCACCGAGCGGTCGGTAGGACAGCCTGAAGCTACAGGCCCGATAATCATCCATAAATATCAAGGGGTGTGACCTGAGAAAGGTTTTGGGAAGGCAGGTATAAAGACTACTTGTCTCTATTTTCCGACGAAACTTTTCAGACCGGACGACTCGCCGCCGCTTTTTTGATCGCCCGCGTGGAGTAATTTATGATCGACACCTTCACAACTCACACAACAGGAACAGCCGCCCGCCCTCAGGAAGAAAGCACACAGACAACAATGCGCGTCCGCAAGCGCAACGGTTCATTCGAGCCCGTAGATATCAACAAGATCGTTAAGGCCGTCGCCCGCTGCTGCTACAGCCTGCCCAGCGTCGACACACTTCGCATCGCGACAAAGACGATCAGTGGTTTGTACGACGGGGCGACTACCCAGGAGCTTGATAAGCTCTCGATACAGACGGCCGCGAGCCTCATTTTCGAGGAACCCGAATACTCACGGCTCGCCGCCCGGCTTCTCAACCAGTACATCGAAAAGGAAGTTCGCAATCAGGAGATACATTCCTTTTCACAGTCGATCGCCTTTGGGGTGAAAGAAGGTCTGATAAATGACCGCGTCGCTCAGTTTGTCACGGCCAACAGCCGCAAGCTTAACGATGCGATCGACCACACGCGAAATGACCTATTTGAATTCTTTGGCCTCCGCACGCTGTACGATCGATATCTATTGAAAAACCCGACAACGCGCGACGTCATTGAGTCGCCTCAATTTTTCTGGATGCGCGTCGCCTGCGGCCTGGCCGAATCGCCGTCAGAGGCGATCGAGCTTTACCGACTTTTTTCCTCGTTGGAGTACGTGCCAAGTACTCCGACACTTTTCAACTCAGGAACCCAGCATGAACAGCTCTCCTCCTGTTTTTTGCTTGATTCCCCTGCAGACAGCCTCGAAAGCATTTACCGCAAATACTCCGATGTCGCTATGCTTTCAAAGTTTTCCGGCGGGATCGGAATAGCTTACAGTCGCGTTCGTGCCCAGGGTTCTCTGATCCAGGGCACGAACGGTCATTCCAACGGCATTGTGCCATGGCTGAAAACTCTCGACTCGTCAGTCGCAGCCGTCAATCAGGGCGGAAAGCGCAAGGGCGCTTGCTGTGTGTATCTCGAGACATGGCACGCCGATATCGAAGATTTTCTCGAGCTGCGCGAGAATACCGGCGACGAGGCCCGCCGCACACACAATCTGAACATCGCCAATTGGGTCTCAGACCTTTTCATGCGACGCGTTCAGGATGACGCAGTGTGGTCGCTCTTTGATCCAAAGGTCGTTCCGCATTTTCCCGATCTCTACGGCGAAGAATT
Organism: Pyrinomonadaceae bacterium; assembly: GCA_036493385.1. Taxonomy (GTDB): domain Bacteria; phylum Acidobacteriota; class Blastocatellia; order Pyrinomonadales; family Pyrinomonadaceae; genus OLB17. The sequence goes on along the minus strand of DASXPW010000399.1, from coordinate 959 downwards.
TGAAAAAGCGTATGTCGAAGCCGAAGAACAAGGCCTTCACAGGCGTCAGGTAAAAGCCCGCGAGCTCTACGCGCGGATGATGCGGACGCTCGCTCAGACCGGCAACGGCTGGATGACTTTTAAGGACGCGAGCAATAAAAAATCTAATCAGACCGCACGGCCCGAAAACGTCGTGCATCTATCTAATCTTTGCACCGAGATCATTGAGGTCACCAACGAAAACGAAACAGCCGTCTGTAATCTTGGTTCGATAAATGTTGGACGATATGTAAAACGGAACGCGAACACTCCTGTCCGCACGGACGCCGCTTCGACGTCCGGACAAGCATCGAGCGCAACTGAGGCTGCTGAAGAATGCAGCCTTGCGGACAAGAGTGTCCGCGTTCCCGCAGAGGTCGATCTCGATAAGCTGCGATCAAACGTTCGTCTCGCCGTAAAACAACTCGATCGTGTCATCGATTTAAATTATTACGCAATTCCGAGCACGGCGGATTCCAATCACCGCTGGCGAAACATCGGTCTCGGTGTGATGGGTTTACAGGACGTTTTTTTTAAGCTTCGGCTCGCCTTCGACTCCGAAGAAGCTAGAAAGCTCTCAGCCAAGATCCAGGAAGAAATTTATTTTGCCGCACTGGACGCCTCGTGCGAACTGGCTAAGGCTAAAGGAGCGCACATCGCGTTTCCCGAAACTCGAGCCGCTCAAGGTTTGCTGCAGTTCGACCTCTGGGGAATTGTTCCTGAAGAAACAGGGCGCTGGGACGGACTCCGCGACCGTATCAAGGAATTCGGCCTCCGAAACTCTTTGACTATCGCCATCGCGCCGACGGCAACGATCGCCGCCATCGCCGGCAGCTACGAGTGCATCGAGCCGCAGGTATCGAATCTCTTCAAACGCGAGACACTGTCGGGCGACTTCGTTCAGGTCAATAAATATCTCGTTCAAGAATTGAAGAACATCG
>DASXPW010000398.1:0-5230 GCA_036493385.1 Pyrinomonadaceae bacterium | reverse complement strand
GCTTGTTCTCAATTCCTCGGCTAGAGCGCGATAGCATTTCAACTCGTAAACCGGATCGAAAACACCGCCTTTCAGTTTATGCGAAGTGAAACCGTACTTTTCTCTAAGGTCTTTTGCGTGTGCGACAAGCTGGTCAATGGTGCGGACCTCGCCTTCGCCGGTTTTCGGGTCCGCGTATCGAAAAAACAGATAGGACGCGAAAGGCACTTCCGACCGCAGCTTGCCGCCAAGGATGTCGTAAACCGGAACACCCCATTTCTGTCCGAGTATGTCGAGACATGCAAACTCGAGCGCCGCGAGTATCTGTGTGCGGTTGTTGTAGAGCGATGCGGTCGGGTTGGCGATCTTGAACCGCATCTCTTCAAGATTTACCGGATCATGACCAACGAGGTACGACTTCATCGCGCGGAAAACTACTTCGGCCGATTCGCCGCCGCCGCCCATCTCGCCTAAACCGGTAATGCCTTCGTCGGTCTCTACCTCGACGATCGTGCGGACAAATCGGCCCCAATGCGCGCCGGCCGCATGCCGCAGCGGCGCCTCGAGCGGGACGGTGACGGTCGTAGCTTTTATATCGGTGATCTTCATCTGATCGTCCTCGGGATAGCCGATAATCATCAGCTTTCATCTATCAGTTATAAGCTATTCCGGAGGAATCATTGAACGTTATTGTCCCTCAAAAATTTCCAGATCTCAGCGTAGGCCATTTCATATTGCTGCTGAGTAAACATTCCGTGACCGCCACCGGGGATCGTAACCAGTTTATTGATGTCGCCGGCTTTGTCTAAGGCCTCCCTGAGCCGGGTCGATTGCGAATATGGAACCACATCGTCCTTGTCGCCTTGAATAGTAATGATCGGCGGCAGACCCGGCCGAACATATGTCAGCGGCGAAACGCTCCGCGCGACCTCGGCTGCATTCGGCATCGAGCCCATCCACATCGCAGCGTAATTCTTAAGGTTAGGGCCCTGGATCAAGTCGTTGACATCGGTAATGCCGTACCAATTGATGATCGCCGCGACTTTGATCGGTACGTCACCATATTTCTCGCTGGCATAACAGCGGTTGTCAAGGAGTCCACCATCGGGCAGCATTCCAGTGATCAGCGCAAGATGGCCGCCAGCGGATTGACCCGTGAGGATGATCTTTGATGTATCGAAATTCCATTGCTTGGCATTGCGAAATATCCAGCGGAGCGCACAGCGCGTGTCCTCTACCGCTCCCGGCGCAAGCGAGTTGCTCGCCATGCGGTACTCGACATTGACCACCCGCCAGCCACGTTCGAGATAAGGCAAGAGTTGGTAAACGGCACCTTCTTTCGATCCAAATATCCATCCGCCACCATGTATAAAAACGACGGTCGTGGTTAGTTTTGGGTTATCGCGCGGATACCAGATGTCGAGCTTGAGCGGAGTGTTGTTCGCCGTATTATAGACGACGTCCGGCTGCATCCAATAGCGGTCCGCGATGCTCAACAGCACAGGCGTCGTCGGTTTCTCCTGCGCGTTCGCGGCGATGCCGGCGACGGCGATCAAAAGCCACGCAAGAAAAGGGATGATCCTTTTATGGTCTCTCATACAAAACTTATGCCGGTCTGACGCCGGTCTTGTCCGCGGAATAACGCTTGCCCTGATAGTTGATGTTGCGAAGCTGCGCATTCGGGTCGAACGAGCCGAATTGCGATCTCGACGTAATGTTTCCGAACAATCCCGCGTCGACGCCAAATAGTGAATCGACGATCGGCTCAAGGTAATTGCAGCCCGAAACGCATGCCCAATCGTTAATGTAAGGTTGGTCGGACGGCGATTTCTGCGCACCCCCGTTGGCCTCCGGTCCGTAAAAGGTCTCGGTAAAATGCGCCTGGGCGTAAGGACCCTGCATGCTTGTTTTTGCAAGACCTTTCATCCATTCGTTTGCCAGGTCGACGGCGTCCGCGGCAAACAGTCCGCTCAACGCCAGAGCGGGCCATGAGCAGTATGCTCCGGTCCATTGATGATCAGGGCGGATGCTAAAAGTGACGTCCAGATCGCGGGTCGAGAGGGCCCGCATCCATGTCGGTGTTTTCAGCTCGCGGACAAAGAAATCGACCATTTCCTTTTTTTGTTGGGCCGACATCATATCTCCGAGATTCATCAGCGTCGTGCCGAAATCGTAACAATGATGGACCTCGTTGTAGCTGCCGTCAGGCAGGCGGCATTTCCAAATGCCTTTTCCGGGGACGTATAGTTCCTGAACGCGGCGACCGAGATCTGTCGCTTCACGACGAAATGCGTCGGCCTTTGCTTTGTCGCCTTTATACTCGATCAGATCCGCGGCAAAACGCAGATTATGAACATTTGCCGCGTTCAGGCCGGCGACTTCGTGCACGTAGCTCGAAACGGCCTCGAGCAGATTCAGCACGCCGCCGTAATCAGCCAGGCCGTGCTTATTGACATCGAGATCGCGCCAGTGTGCCGCGTAGCTAACGAGGTTTTCAAAGACTGTCTTTCCGCCAACTGTTTTATCGAGCCAGGCTTTGTCGCCGGACCATCGGAGGTATTCCTTCGCCATCCGCGACATTGCGTAGTCGTTGACCGAGTACCATGGTCCGACGCCCGCTCCGGTCAGAAATTCAGTGCCGAAATGCTGGTGGATGTCGAGCGTCATCCACGTTTCCATCATCCGCCGAAGCACGGTCGGGTCGAGCATCGCCAGCAGCATCGCACTCAGCGAAATGTCCCAGAGAAATGTCGTCGTTTCCCAATATCGCGGCATCAGCGTGACGTATGTCGCGCCGTTTACCGAATGCGGCGTCGTTCTGCGAAAATATAGCGCCGTCATCACCGCCGAGTGATAAATGCGCTTGACGTGGTCGTCCGATGTTACAAGCGTCGGCACGTGGCCCGAGAAGATGTTGTTGCCTGGTGTGAAAGCAGCTTTTAGCTGAGCGTTCCATTCATCGGTCGTGCGCGCTGCGATCGCGTCGAATCCCGAAACGATTGCATCAAAGTCGCGCTCTGCGTCAGCACGAGCGCCACCGAGTGCATTTACAAAGGTGATCGTCGCCGATTGTTCTGGCGCAAGATCAAATGAATAGACGGCCCACGATGTGGAAAGCGATTCGGGCTTTGGCAACACGCCTTGTACAACAAATGCATCACTGTGATTCGATTTTGAGACGACCGCATTTCGAGACCCGTCGATCTCTCTGACATTGTCGGACTCGCCGGGAGAGTAGGCCGCGTTCCATGGCGTTACGCTCTTCGCGACACCTGCGTTAAGCGCGAGCTTGATCTCGGTCTTTCGCTGCCGACTTGTCGTGTTTGTGACCGTCAGCTTGACCGCGACCGACATCGTCTTGAATGGCACGATCGTCGTGCTCTTTAGTTCAAGTTCCTTGTACAGCGAGCGCCGCTCGATACGGTCGGGCCGCCAGACAAATTCGATCGGTGTTTTTGTCGACGTAAAATATTCTCCGTCAACGTACATCACGCCATTGAGCAGTTCGCCGTTCGAGCCGAGCGGCGCGACATTCATCTCGCCCTGCGCGTAGGGCGGAAACGCGATGCTGCGAATGGCGACCACATCCATCGACGCCTGCGCGCATCCCCATTGATTCGTCAGTCCCGGCCATGCGTAAAGGTCGAGAAACTTGTGCGTCATCGTTATCGAGCGCATCGACTCGCACGTCGGAATATCGGGAAGACCTTGTGGTGCGGGCGTCTCGGCGAGCGCCTCGACACGCGGCATTACGACCGGGACAAGGGCTGCGGCCGACATCGTTTTTAGAAAATCGCGTCTCTTTAAATTCGACATTTATTGATCGAGATCGACCCGTAAGGTCAGTGTTTGGTACGGGTTTATGGTAACTGTCAGCGGAGAGATGGAATCGACATCGGCAACTTTGCGATCTTCTGTGATAGACACCACCGATGCCGCACTGACTTTCCGCGGCAGCTGCACGACAACCTTCGATCGCTTGCCGGCAAATTCCTGCAGCCTGACGATGAATGATTTGTTGACCGGCGGGTCGAGCGGCGCCGAGCTGACTTCGCCGTGGATCACATTATCGCTAAGAGATTTAACATCGACGATCACTACGCTTGGCTGATCGACGGAAAAGAACGATGTCGACAGTTCCTGGGGTCGGCTCGCCACGTATTCAGCCCGCAGCGGCAAATCAAAATCAGAGCCCATTCGCCACGCTCCGACCGTGTCAAAACTACCGCTATCAGCGAATGCGTATTCAAAGACCATATTGCCTGTAACGCCGGGCTCAGTCGTCCAGATATTGTAGATACCAAGATCATGCGTATCGGACTGTTCGCCAAACCGGACGGCACGAGAATAGATGGTCGCCTCGGGCAGCGGAAATTTACCGGTCATGATCGCGGGGAACTCGGCCGGTGCGCCCTTTGGCCGGACTTTGGTCGAAACATAGCTCGGATAGACCCAGTGAAACGCCTGCCGGTGCGCGACGAGCGCCGTCGCGTGACCATCGGTAAATCCGATCAGGTGCTGCGTCGAGACAGAATCGCGACGCGCACCGGGCAAATAGTCATCCGGCAAGGTGTCAAACCATTTCTGGCCGCCGCGCATGACCTTAAAGTCTTTCGAAATGTTGAAGGGAAACGCAAAGTAGTAAGAGTCGCTCCAATTGTTACTGCCGCCGACGAATGGGAATTTTGCCGGATCAAGCTCGTTCCGCAGTTCCACGCGATCGATGCCGTTATACAGAGTAATCACGGTCGTCGGGAACGACGACCTCTCGCGATCTATGACGAGCTCAGTCACGACCTTTCCCTTTCTAACGGTGATCTTTGACGCGATCGGATATAACACTTTAGACGCGTCGGAACCTTCGACGCGGAGCAGATCGTTGAACGGCAACTGCCCGTTGTTATTTACAAGCTCTTTATTTTGCGTGATATCGCGGATGTTTGAGATCGTCCCGTCAGCTCGGGCCATCACTGAAAATTGTGAGTTAGATGCCGCCGTTCCCGGCATCGAGCGCAAAGTCGTCGCCGTCTTGCCCGCGGCGGCCGTGATCTGGAACGTCTTATAGCCAAGCGAGGGAACGCGGTTCGCGACAAAAACAGCGTTGCCGTCCGCGTCGATGTCAAAAGTCAAAGGTAGGCCGGTCGACAGATCCTTGACGCCGACGATCGTCGTCTCGTCGGTTGGAGGGGCGAGTTTGACGACATCGCTTCTCTCCCATGAATTCCCATTATAAACGACGACGGTGTAAGCG
>DASXPW010000397.1:0-3000 GCA_036493385.1 Pyrinomonadaceae bacterium | reverse complement strand
AAAGATCTTGCCTTCATAGATCGAGCGGGTTGAAAGAATTTCTGGCTTCATAACTCGAAGATACCGGTTGGTCTCAGTTGATGTAAAATCACATTCGAATTTGTAACTCCGGAATAACTGATAAGTGATAACTAATAAATGATAACGGAATATGCCTTGTCCGGTCTTGGGTCCGGTTTGATGTAAAATCAAAGCTAGCCGTCACCAAAAAAGTGAGAAGTCAAAAGTAAGAATGAAAAAGTAACTCTGCGCATTTTCACTTTTAACTTTTCATCTTTCACTTGTTTGGGAAAATATTTATGTCGAAATTTAAGATCGGTTTGGGCGTTAGCGGCGGCATCGCGGCTTATAAGGCTGTCGAGGTCATGCGGCTCTTGCAAAAGTCGGGCTTCGAGGTTTCGGTGGCGATGACGCGTCATGCGACCGAGTTTGTACAGCCGCTGACGTTTCGCGCGCTGACGGACAAGCACGTGATCGTCGACGATTACGACCCGGAAAATCCTGATCCGATCGCTCATATAAATTTTTCGCAGAATATCGACCTGCTGTTGATCGTGCCGGCGACGGCGAACATCATCGCAAAATTTGCGAATGGCGTTGCGGACGATTTTCTGTCATCGACATATCTTGCCTCGACCGCTCCGGTCATGATCGCTCCGGCAATGAACACGACCATGTGGGAACAGCCGGCGACTCAGCGAAATATTGAGCGGCTTAAAAATGATGGAGTGCGGTTTGTCGAGCCTATTGCGGGCGAGCTGGCGTGCAAGACCGTCGGGACCGGGAAGCTGGAGGATGTGGAGAATATCGTCCAGCAAGCGCTGGCTTTGCTGAAGACAGGAGACTGGAGACAGGAGACCGGAGCCAAAGCAAATTCTCTCGTCTCCGGTCTCTCGTCTCCTGGCTCAGATTTGAGTGGTGAGCACTTTCTCATCACAGTCGGCGGGACGCGTGAAGCGATCGATCCGGTGCGGTTTATTTCAAATCATTCGTCGGGAAAGATGGGATTTGCAGTTGCTGACGCGGCCGCTGCGCGCGGCGCCAAGGTGACGGTAGTAGCGGGGCAGACGACTGTTGAGCCGCCGTCGAATGTGAAGGTAATTTGCGCGGTATCAGCGGCCGAGATGCATAAGGCTGTGATGACTGAATTGCCGAATGCGACGGTGTTTGTAGGCGCCGCAGCGGTAGCCGATTACGCTCCGGCGAACGTGGCCGACGCAAAGATAAAAAAAGACGGGCGCGATTCGCTGACGCTTGAATTGAAAAAGACGCCCGACATCCTTTCCGATGTCAGCCGCAGGCGCACGGACGGTCTGCTCGTTGTTGGCTTTGCCGCCGAGACGAACGATGTCGTCACCTACGCAAAGATCAAGCTGGGAAAGAAGGGCCTCGACATGGTCGTCGCAAACGATATAACCAAGGAAGGTGCGGGCTTTGACACCGACACAAATATCGCGACGATCATCACCAAGTCGGGCGGCGAGATCGATCTGCCGAAAATGACGAAGCGTGAACTGGCTGATCGGGTGTTGGATCAGGTAATTCTTTTGAGGGCGGGACAAAAATAGGTGGAGAAAAGCCAATGATTTGCAGGGAGCGCAGGGATCCTTGGCTGCAACGTTGCTGCTCCAGCGACGTTACGATCGTAATTAGAAATTGCATTCGGGTCTACGAGCTTTTCGCCTTCGGCTCATGCAGGCAGGGATGCCTGCGCTCCCGGCAGTTAGGCCCACCTTTGATTTTATTTGGATAGATACATGACCGAAAATGAGAAATTGATCGGCTTGGTCGCGAATGTTCGCGAGCAGCTTGCTTATTATAAGGAGCTTGGTGTAGAACTCTTGGATGTGAAGGTAGCAGATGCCGCGAGTGCGAATGACCAAACGTCTGTGGCAAATGTGACGGTAGCGCCCAACGTGCCAAATGTGACGGCGATTCCTCGTGAACATCCGGATCGGCCGATCGCCGCGAAAAGCGAGCCGGTAAAAACGAACGCGAAGCGGCCGTCGAAGCTCTCGGCATTGCCGTCACTTTCAAACCGTGTGCCGGTCAGGTCAAATAATAGTTCAGCGCAAAAGATAAGCGAAACTCACGATGCGAACTCGGCGGAGTTTATCGGTGGGACGACGAAAGAGGCGGGCAAACAAGAATCGAGTCTGGCGGATGCACTGTTCGATGCCGCTGGAGAGTTGCCGAAAACGGGCGAGACGATCGTTGACATTCGGGCGGAGATTGGCGATTGCACTAGATGTGAGCTGTACACCGGTCGCACGCAGGTCGTGCATTCGACAGGGAATTTTCAGGCTGATCTGATGTTTGTCGGCGAGGCCCCGGGCGCTGACGAGGATGCACAAGGGTTTCCGTTTGTCGGTCGCGCAGGGCAACTTCTAACAAAGATAATCGAGGGAATCGGATTCAAACGCGAAGACGTTTTTATCGGCAATATCAACCGCTGTCGTCCGCCGGGAAACCGCGCGCCGACGCTGCCCGAGGCTCATACCTGCCGGCCATTTTTGTTAAGAGAGATCGCGGTCGTGCGGCCAAAGGTGATCGTCGTGATGGGTAACACGGCGATGCACAATTTGCTCGATACCAAGGTCGGCATCACGAAAATGCGAGGTCATTTTCAGGATTATTTCGGCGTGAAAGTAATGCCCACGTTTCATCCGGCGTTCTTGCTTCGCGACCCGCATAAGAAACGCGAGGTTTGGGAAGATATGAAAAAGGTGCGGGATTACCTGAAAACCGCGAATTAATTTTTGCCCGCGAAATACGCGAAAAGACGCGAAAATAAGAAGATTTGGCCCACGAATAACGCCAATAACGCTAATATTCTCGTATTGGCGTTTATTCGCGTAATTCGCGGGAAAAGGTTTTTTATGCAAGCAGGGTTGTTTAGAGAGAAAAGCGGGCCATCGGGCGAATCGCTGGATGATATCAAGCGAGAGATACTTGAAATGGCGCGGACGCTTTATCCCGGCCGCGCGTTCGTTTTCGGGA
>DASXPW010000396.1:0-3219 GCA_036493385.1 Pyrinomonadaceae bacterium | reverse complement strand
CGAATACGGCAGCTGTCGTGCAGCAGCAGCAGGCGACCCCGACGCCTCAGCCGACCGCTCAGCCTCAGCCAGCTGCGGTTGAATCGGCGCCCGACACGACGCCGGGCCGCACGATCACGATCAAGTCGCCGCTCTATGAGGTAAAACTTGACTCACGCGGCGCTCTGGCAACGAGCTGGATAATCTTAAAGAGCAAGTCGCCAAGAGAGGAGCGGCCGCTCTTTGCGGACGGCTCGACCGCCGCGAATGAGAAACCGCTGCAGTTGATCGCGCAGCAGGCGCTCGAAAAGCAGCCGCGCGAACTGCCGTTTCGCCTCGCGACCGACGATCAGAACGTCAATAACCTCATAAATGACCGCAATTACCAGATCTCAGAAGCCGGCGACACAGTCACGCTCGCCGAGGGACAGCAGAAAGAGATCGATTTCACGCTTGTAGACGCAGGCGGCGTCCAGGTCACAAAAAGCTTTGTTTTTCGCGGCGATAACTATGTTGCCGACCTTTCCGTCAAGCTCACGAATAACGGCCAGCCGGTGCCTAATACAAAGCTGCTGATCGGCGCCAGCCTCGGCGATCAGGCCATTCTCCATCACAGCTACTACCACCAGGAGCCTGAGGCAATAGCCTACGTCGGCGACGCGATTTTTCGATATCAGGGAGCGTCGTTTAAGTTTGACGCCCAGGACCAGGGCAATATGCCCGCTCCCGGCAAGGTCGACTGGGCCGGCGTCGGTGACGCTTATTTTGCGATGGTCGCGGTCCCGAACACGCAGTCTGAGGGGTTAACATACCAGGCCAGCAAATACGAGTTTCCGATGGAGCCGTATCACGACGGCATCATCAGTTGGGTCACCGGCAATGTCAAAACAAGCGAGACGCGGCATCTGATCACGGCTTACCTGCCGGTCGCTACGGACGGTTCGGTAACGAAGATCTACACGGGCCCGAAAGACTACTTTGCGCTGTCGAACGAGTACAGCAAGCAGCTAACTGACGCCGTCGGACGCGATATTAATCTCGTCGACCTGATCAACTTTAGCAATTACAAATACCTTCGCTTTTTTACAAAGCCGATCGGTATCGTGATCTTGCAGGCGCTTAGCTTCTTTAACGAATTAACACGAAATTACGGCATCGCGATCATCGTCTTTACATTTCTATTTTACTCGCTGCTGTTTCCGTTAAGGTGGTCGCAGTCGCGGTCGTTTAAAAAGGCTTCGGGCAACGCGCCGAAAATGAAGGATATTCAGGACCGGATCAAGGACCTCCAGAAAAAGGGCGTCCCGACCGACGACCCTCGAATGCGCGCGCTGCAAATGGAGCAGCTCAAGATGACCAAGGACGCCATCCCGATCGGTGGCTGTCTGCCGATGGTGCTGCAGTTTCCGCTCTTGATCGCCTTCTACACGGCCGTCACCGTCTCGCTCGACATCCGTCAGGCGTCGTTCATCTGGCTCCCCGACCTCTCGGCCGCCGACCCATATCACCTGCTCGAGTTTGCCTTCGCATTTTCAATGATCCTGTCGATGAAGTTCACCCCCCAGGCTGCGACGGTTTCACCAGAGCAGCAGATGCAACAGAAGATGATGACTTATTTCATGCCGATCCTTATGCTCTGGGTAATGTGGTCGGCACCATCAGGACTGTTGTTATATTGGTTCTTTGGTAACATCGTTAGTTTTGGGCAGCAGATAGTGATCAACCGTTTGAACAAGCGCAATACGCCGCCGGCTGCGGAGGTCGTAGGCTCAGTTCCGAAGGGCGCGAAAAAAGTAAAGCCCAAGTTGAGTACCTCATAGACGCGTAATTTTTAGAGATATGAACCAAACTTGCGAACAAGCGAAAGATTTTCTCTCCGATCTGATCTCAGATATGCGGTTCGATCTCGATGTCTCGGCCGAGTGGAATGACGAAGGCTGTCTCTTGAACCTTGCTGGCCGTGACACTCATTTTGCTCTTGCTGAGAATGGCGAGATGCTCGATGCCCTTGAGGTCGTGCTTTTTCAGGCGTTTGGTCGCGAGCTTGATCGTGAGCATCGTTTCGTCGTTGATGCGGACGGATTTCGTCAGACGCGTAAGTCCGAGCTTCACGCGATGGCGCGTTTTGCAGGCGATCAGGTGCGGAAGAACGGGCGGCCATTTACTTTTGGCGTATTGAATTCGACGGAGCGCCGCGTGATACATCTCGCGCTGCAGCAGGAAGCAGACCTAACGACCGAATCGGTCGGTGACGGGCGCGACCGGCGACTTCAAGTGCGGCCTAAGTAGTTTAGACAATTCAAACAGGATGGACAGGACCAGCAGGATCGCCAACATATCCTGAAAAATCCTGTCCATCCTGTTTTTTTATGAGCGATACGATCGTCGCATTAGCAACGCCATTGGGCCGCAGCGGGATCGGTGTCATTCGGTTGAGCGGGCCCGCCTCTCTCTGCATCGCGCGAACACTTGCCGACGGGAGAGATTCGTTTGAACCTCGCGTCGCGCATCTCACCCAGCTAGTCGATCCAGCATCTGACGAAACTATTGACGATGCGATCGTCACATTTTTCAAAGCTCCGCATTCATTCACGGGCGAGGATATTATAGAGATCAGTTGTCACGGCTCGCCGATAGTGTTGCGGCAGGTGATCGACGTTTGTCTCTCACGTGGATCTCGGCTGGCCGAACCCGGCGAATTCAGTCTCCGGGCCCTCGCCAACGGCCGGATGGACCTGGCGGAAGCCGAGGCGATCCGTGACCTGATCGACGCCCAGACCGTCGGAGCCGCGCGTCAAGCCGTTCGGCAACTACGCGGAGAATTTTCACACGAGCTAAAACCGATAAAGGACGATCTGCTAGATGTGATCGTCGTGCTCGAGTCGGCTCTCGAATTCGTTGAAGACGATCTCCCTGAGATGCAGGCACGAAGCATTGCAGAGCGACTGTCCGTGATCCGCGATAAATTGAGCAAGATCGCGTCGACGTTCGAGGCCGGTCATCTGATTCGCGAAGGTCTGCGGGTTGCCATCGTGGGTCGGCCAAATGTTGGTAAATCCAGTCTTTTCAATTCTTTGCTCGGGAGCGACCGGGCTATTGTTACGGATATCGCCGGGACGACACGCGATCAGATCCACGAAAAGCTTACGATCGGCGACGTCCCGATCTCGCTCGTTGACACAGCCGGTCTCAGAGAGACAAGCGACGCGGTCGAAACTATTGGAGTCGCACGTTCGCGGA
>DASXPW010000395.1:0-6147 GCA_036493385.1 Pyrinomonadaceae bacterium | reverse complement strand
GTCTGCTTGCCCAGCTTGCAAGCCCGCTGGACTAGTTGATGAAGTATCTTGCCGGTCGTCCCGGCCTCTTGAGCGATGATGTATGCACGACGAAGCTGCGATAGGATCTGCGAATCCCCGATAACCTGACTGTCGATGCTAGCCGCCACGTTGAACATTTGCTGCGTCGACGTGCAGGACGTCAACGCAAAGAAATCGTCTGCGCCAACGATGTCCTCGGCCTTCTTAAATGTAATTAAAGCCTGTTTGAAATGATTGACATTGATCTCAGCCGCGCTGCTGACACCGTAAACCTCGGTGCGGTTGCAGGTCGAGAGGACCATGCATTCGTCGAGTTCCTGCCTCAATATGCCGAGAAGATCGGCGATCTCCTCGTCGCAGAGGTACAGATGCTCGCGCACCTCAACCGGGGCCGTTTTGTGATTTAGCCCAAAGGCAAAGAGGGTTTTGGCAGTTGATGCCACGGCAGTTACTACTTCGTTGAACGCCATCGCGACTTTACGATGACCCTAGTATAGTCACGACATGGCGTTTTCGCACCTATACATAGGTATTAGCTGTAATTATTGCACTATTGAGATCTGCTTCTTGTCGGTCAAGACGATCTCGGCCGCTCCCTTAAAATCCTCAAATTTGCCCGAAATGAGGATCTCCTTGCCGAGTAGCTGGTTCATATCCGGAAATGACGAAAAATCAGCCTTCCGCAACGCAGCGGTAAGAGCGATCTTGTAGTTGTTGTCAAAATTGAGGATCAGCACCCCGCCGCTGTTTGGAGCAAAGACCTTTGCGACCGTTCCCTTAAAAGCACCTTTCTTTCCCTCGAGGCTCTTCGCCTTGTCGAGATCGTGTGCGTCGATCGCGTCGGTGTAAGCCTTGTCGGTCTTAGCCACGGTCGCAAATGTCGCTTTTTTATCGGCGACGTCGCTCTGGGCGTTTCGCTGAGCCGATACCGTCCCTGCGATCAAAAGCGTCACGATCGCTGCTGCGAATGCGAGAGAATTTCGTCTTTTCATTGTTACTGCTCCAGGCTTCGATTGTTTCGATTCTACCGTAAACGAGAAAGAGGCACCGAACGTGCCTCCGCAAAAAATGGTGCCGTCTACAAGATTTGAACTTGTGACCTATCGCGTGTGAAGCGAGTGCTCTACCGCTGAGCTAAGACGGCGAACAATTCTGGATTTTAGATTGCTGATTTTCGATTGAAGATCGGATTGTCAATCCAAATCTAAAATCCGAAATCCAAAATCAAATGGATGGATCGTCAGCCTTGGCCGTGCGATTCTCGTCCGTGGCCTTTATCGTACTCAAACTGGAGTCGAAGTAGAAATGCCGGTTACCCGTCGCCATCACGCCATCGGCCTGCTGCGGATCGGCCGCAACCGTGTACGATGCCGCTGTGCTTGCGGTCCCTTTATTCACTGTAACCGTGAACCGATAGCCATTGACGACCGGCTGCTCAATGTTGAATCGCTCATCAAGTCCAGCCTTTGCCACAAGGTCGGTAAACGAGCCGAATTCTCCATGATTACGACCGGCGTACTGGGCCTCGTATTTTCGTATATTGTCCATCTGCTGCGCCGCCGCAGCCTCGTTACCGGCTTTGTTCGCCGCCTGCCAGCCGATAGCTCCAACACCGATTAAGAGGCCGATGATCGCGATAACGATCATCAGCTCAAGCAGGTTAAAACCCTGCTGGTCGCTAAGCCGCCTTGCCAATTTACTGCTCATATTGTCCCTTCTTAATACAAACCTTTCCGAGAAATGACACGGTCGGTCGACTCCCAAGTTCCCAAAGTTTAAGGCCTTTTGATGGTTATTTCAACATAGTTGGTTGGACGTGTGGGAGTAACCACGAAATATACGAAAAAAACACAAAAAGTTCATTTTGTGAGATTTCGTGCGCTTTCGTGGCTCCGTCTTCTGAACTTCAGCACCCTCAATAGCGTAATCCTCTCGACCGGCATTTGCTCCTTTGAGTTTGCTCTTCCCCTATCCTGACCCAATGGGTCCGTCGGTCACTCAAATTGTTGAAAAATAGCGGAGTTAGCGGTACATTTCTTGTCATAATCCGGTCGCCAGCGGTGTATTACGTTCGATGAGCATTTCCGGATGCTGAAGATGCAAGAGAGCACCGACATTCTTGTGGACATAATGTCCGACACACAGGCGGCGGCACGACAAGAAAGTATCGGTTTTGAGGAGGCGTTCGCGCTTCATCACCGGACCGTCTTTAGGGCTGCGCGCAGCATCCTCCAGGATGCCGCTCTCGCCGAGGATGTCACGCAGGAGACCTTTCTCAAGCTCTATCATCACCAGGATTCGATCTTGAATGACGAAATGCTCCGCCCGTGGCTTATCCGCGTGGCGATAAACGTTGCAAAGAATACCGTTCGCACGCATGTTAGGGCGAACACCCGCGATGAGAACTACGTCAAACAACAGGGCGAAAGGATCTCGTCGGTAGAAACGGACTATGAGGAGACCGCAGGCATCTCGGAGATAAATCGCTGTCTGGATAGGATCAAGGAACCGCTGCGAAGCTGTCTGATCCTCAAACAGCAGGGACTCTCCTACAAGGAGATAGCCGCCAGTTTGGACCTTAACGAATCGAGTATTGGAACTTTTGTGGCACGCGCAAGGGAGCAATTTGCCAAATTTTACGGCAGACAAGGCGCGTGAGGCTTTATGAAGAATTGTTTAGACATCGGTATCATCCAGAGCTTCCTTGACGGCGAGCTTGCGTCGGGCGAGGTCACGCGTGTCTCCGACCACATCGGCGACTGCGACTCGTGTGCGATGCTGCTCTCGCAGGCCGAGGATGAGAATGCCGTTGTTTTCCCGGCACTCGCTCGTGAATTCGACGCGATGGTGCCGACACAGCGTCTTTGGGCAAGGATCGAGGATTCGATCGAGACTGAGAAAGCTTCGGCTCCGTGGTGGGAAAAGGCTTATGCCGTTTTCGTAACCCTCATCAATCCGCAAGTCGGAGCGTTCGCCGCCCTCTTGATCGTGGTCGGGCTGTTTGCGATGTATAAGCTCAGCGGACCGTCATCACCCGGTGATAGGGCAGGCCTTATTTCCAAGGCGGCCAACGCTCCGACGATCGTGAATGTCGATCGACCGGCACCGGCCGCACTCAGCGGTCCCGACAGCTCGACGATTTCGGCTCCGTCTAGGACTTATTCGCGGCCAACTGTCGAGAACGCCAGCTATAGCGTTCCGAGTCGCAAACCGTCTCCGAGCACGAATAACGATCAGCAGCCTACGGTCATTCGGGACGCATCCTACGTCCCCGGCGAGGAGAGCTACGTCAAGACCATCGCGTCGCTCAACAAGTCGGTCGGCGATCAGGATCCGAATGTAATGAGCGCGTCGCAGCAGGTCTCTTACGCACGCAACATGGCGGTCGTCGACGATACCATCAAGCGAATGCGTAGCGCCGTAAAGAAAGATCCTAAGAGCGAAACCGCCAAGCAGATGCTATCAAGTGCCTACCAAAATAAGATCGACCTGCTCAACTCGGTCGCCCAAAAAGAGGATCTCGTCGCCAGCCTGAAATAACGTCCCCGATGACTCACATCTTTCAAAAGTTCATCTTGGCCGTGCTCGCGGCGGCCATCACGGGGAGTTTTTCTCTCGGGGTAGCCGCCCAGGCCACACCAAAGCCTGAGCCAACCGCTAAACCGAAAATTAAAACTCAACCGCCGGATGCAGGCGTGCCGCCGCCTCCGGCACGACACGACTATAAATACAAATATTCGAGGGGCGGAACTTACGAGAAAGCCATCGCGGTCGCTCCTAATATCAACCTAACGCTGTGCGTTACCGAGGGCAACCTCAGGATAAACAGCTGGAATCGCAGCGAGGTCCGCGTTTATGTCGAGGGTGGGCCAAAATTCGCCTTTAAGGTCGTCGATAAAGGTCCCGATGGCAGACCCGTCTGGATCTCCGCGATGAATCTGCAAGCGACGCCAGGCGTCAACGCCGAGTGCATCTGGGGCGAGACCGTCGAGGTCGACGCTCCCGCCGGGACCAGCCTCAAGCTCACCGGAAAAGAGATCAATGCCCAGGTCGACGGCATGAGAAAAGTGAACGTCAAGACCGTCGGTGGCGACATCTCGCTGCGCAATATAAAAGAGGGCGTGTCGGCATACGCCGGCGAAGGTGGCGTCACGGTCGAGGAGTCCTGGGGTCAGGTCAATCTCGAGACCACGAACGGCAACATCGTCGTCGTCGATTCCGGCCCAAGCGATATCGGCGACACGTTTCGTGCAAAAACGAATAGCGGCGCCGTGTCGCTGACGCGCGTAACACATCGCGCGCTTGATGTCAGTTCCATCTCGGGCTCGGTGCTTTTCAATGGCGAGATCAAGAGCGGCGGCACGTACACGTTTGGCACGACCAACGGCACTATCAGACTGGCTTTGCCATCCGCGACAGGCTGCAAACTCGCCGCGACATTTAGATCCGGCAGCTTTGCCTCGGAGCTTCCTTTCAAAATAGAGACCATGAATGTCGCTCCCGGTGACTTAAAAAGCATCGTTGCCAAGCTCGGTGGCGGCGGCGATGCAGTCCTGAGGCTCTCAGCATTCGCCGGCCTGATCGGCATCAAAAAACAGTAAACCGTAAGAATACCGAGTCGAATGGCCTGTACTTGGGCGTCGTTCAAAGCCTGTAAATTTAGAATCCAATCGGACGAGGAAGATAAAAATGAACGAACCAACCTCGCAAAGATGGCCGGCGACGGCCCGGATGGGCTTTCGATTCTTATTTTCCTACCTCGTGTTATTCTTCCTCCCATTTCCAAGCGGATTAGTTCAGCCCGACTGGCTTGGCAGTCTATTTGATCCATTCTGGAATTGGCTCGTGCCGGCCGCGGCGGCTCCCTTCCATATAGAGATCCCAAATATCAACAACGGTGGAAGCGGTGATTCCACTCTCGACTATTTGCGCCTACTGTGCATTGTCGTCTTAGCCGTGCTAGCAACTATAGTTTGGTCTGCGATCGATCGTCGTCGTGACAATTATCGAAAACTATACGCATGGTCGCGCATCTGGCTGCGGTACGCGCTTGCTCTTTGTATGCTTACTTACGGCTCGGTGAAGGTACTGATGGTGCAGTTCGAGCCTCCCGCATATGGCAGATTGATCGAGCCGCTTGGCCAATTATCGCCTATGGCTTTGCTGTGGACCTTCATGGGCTACTCGACGACTTATACCAGTTTTACCGGTATTACCGAGGTCATCGGCGGAGTGCTGCTGCTGTTTCGCCGAACGACGACCCTCGGTGCATTGATCGTCGTTGGCGCCATGACGAACGTCCTGATATTGAACATCTCGTACGACGTGCCGGTAAAAATTGGCTCCGCGCATATTTTGCTCTTGGCAATTGTGTTGCTCGCGCCTGATCTTCGACGGCTCGCGAATTTCTTTGTTCTTAATCGCGAAACCCCGCCCGCGAGTCTTGGCCCGGAGTTTACAAGCCGCGGTCTTCGGCGATTGGGCTTGGTCCTCAAAGCGATATTTATCGTTTCGGTGATCGGTTACATTTCCGTCGACACTTACAGCAACTATAGACAGCACCTGACGCAGATGGAAAAACCGCCTGTCCCGCCGGAGGGGTGGTATACGATCGCTTCGATAAAACGCGATGGTCAGACCATCGGGCCGGTCTCATTAAGTGACGCACAGTGGAAGACGTTCAGTCTGCGCGGCAGCTTCGTAAACGTGCGGGCCGTCGACGGGACTCTCTATCGCTTCAAAACAGACGGCGACATCCTACACGATCCGGTTCATCTGTTGCCGGTTGACGATAAGCGCGAACTTATCGCCGGGGCTACGCCGGTCGGTCCGGTCGCACTGAATATGTCCGATGGTGGTCAGGCAACGCTCCTCGGCACGTTTAACGGCCACACGGTCGAAGCAGCGATGCAGCGAGAAAACCCCGCGGACATGCCTCTAATGAAAACGGGTTTTCGATGGATAATCGAATCTCCCTATTTTCACTAGTGCGCTGCGATTTCGTATTGGCAAGGTCGGCCCGCCGTGATACCCTCTTCCGTCGCCGGCTTGATCGGACATAAAAATAGTATGTGTTCGTGTATGTTCGTGGTTCTCGTTAGGAACCACGAACATACACGAACACAT
>DASXPW010000394.1:0-4003 GCA_036493385.1 Pyrinomonadaceae bacterium | reverse complement strand
GACTGGGCAACGGCTGAGGCATATTATTCGAAAATCTTGGACGAAGATCCAAGTTCGAAATTTGTTCCCGAGGCCGTCTATTATAAGGGCGTGAGTCGGTATTCAGCATCCCACGAGAGTGCGGAGCTGGCAAACACTGCGACCATTCTGAGTGAGAGATTTCCCGGTAATCAGTGGCAGCTACGCTCGTTACCCTGGCTCAAGGAAAAGAGCGAGTCGACGGCCGGTTGATACCGAAATACGCCTTAAACAAAAAAGAGGCCGCAGCGTCACGCATTGCGGCCCTAAGCTTTATAGGGACTCTTTACGCCGTGGCCGCTTCGCCAGGAGGATATAGGCGATCAAATTCCGGATCGTCGTGAAGCAGAGCGAGGTCCGCGTCCTGTCGCGTCCACGTCGCATTTCGGTAGCCCGATTCCCATGCCTTTTTTAGCGCGATCATCGCATCTTTCGCATTACTCATCGCGCAAAATGCACACGCTGAATTGTACAGGATCATTGCATCGTCCGGCCGGAGGGCCATTGCCATGTCGGTCTCGCGTTTCGCTTCCTCAAAACGCCCGTGCAGGGCATAGTTTCCCGCCAGCAATATTCGAACACGAGCGTCTTCAGGTGTCTTTTTAAGTGCGTCCTCATAAACAGCCATTTCGCGATGGACGAAATTTAGCAGAGCGTCTTTTTTGCCGAGCGCACCTAGCGCGTTGTGTATGGGCATCACGGTGTTATAGTTCTCGCCGGCATGAGCCAGCGCCGTCTCCATCATGTCCACGATCTCTTGATAGCGCCCAGCCTCAAACAAAGCGCGGCCAAGAAGGTAATATCCTCCGTCAAGATCTGGGTCGATCGCCAGGGCCGCTCTTATCGTATTGATCGCCTTTTCGTATCTCGATCCGGCATAATCGACCCATGCCTCGGCAAGCTTGACCTCCGGTGCATCGATCCCTTTTGCAATGGCAACTTCCGTTGACGCGACGGCTCGGTCGAGCCACATCTGATTTCGCTCAAAATGCCAATAGTACTCGGCGCAAACATTAGCAAGACCGGCGTGAGCAAGTGCGAAATTTGGATCGAGGGCCACAGCATTTTCGAACATCTGCAGAGCGAAAAGCATGTCCTGACGGCCGACTCGACGAGCGTAATTTCGTCCGCGCAGATACAGGTCGTATGCCTGCAGGTTCTCAGTCGGTTTGGCTTTGAGAGCCTGCTGCTCTTGCGGCGACAGCGTGATTCGAAGCGCCTCCGCTATTTTGGATGCGATCTCGTCCTGCACCTCAAAAACGTCAGCCATTTCGCGGTCATAACGCTCTGACCACATTGGAAAATCGGTCGACGCGTCAACCAACTGTGCATTTATCCGAAGACGGTTGCCGGCGCGTCGCAGGCTGCCGGAAAGCACATACGAAGCGCCTAGTTCCTTTCCCACCTGACCGGCGGTCACCGGCTTGTCGCGATAGGCAAGGACGACGGCACGCGAAAAGGTCTTGAGCCGTTTTATCTTCGAGAGCTCAGTCGTGATGTCCTCGGTAATGCCGTCACGGAGATACTCATCCTCCTTCATCCCGCTCAGGTTTTCGAAATAGAGCACGGCGATCGAGTGCTCGTGAACCTGCGTTGCAGTTCGGTGGATAGCGCTACTAGAGGTCTCACCCGAGTGTCGGCCCGAATCAAGATCCCGCTTTAATCGCTTAAGTGCTGTCTTTAGATCGGTAGCGCTCTGATACCTTAGGTCCCGATCTTTTTCGAGCGCCTGGCCGATTATGCGAGCAAGCTCTGGCGGCAGCATCGGATTGATGTCCGTGATCGGTCTTGGATCGCGATTAAGAATGTTGTCGAAAGTCACCGCGGACGTCTCGCCCTGAAACGGTAACACACCTGTCGCCATCTGATAGAGAACAGTGCCAAACGAAAAGAGGTCCGTGCGCGCATCGGTGATCTCCCCTCGGGCCTGTTCGGGCGACATGTAATTGACCGTCCCGATCGTCGAACCCGCTGAGGTGAGATCGTCGAGCCTGGCAGTCGGCATCATTGATTCGGCGGGCGCTTTTTTCTGCCGGTCGATCTTTGCCAGGCCAAAATCTAATATTTTCGCCTGTCCGCGCGAAGTGACAAAAATGTTCTGTGGCTTCAGGTCGCGATGAACGATGCCTTTTGAATGTGCCGACTCAAGAGCGTCTACTATCTGCACGCCAAGAGTCAGAACACTTTCGATATCGAGCGGGCTCCGCCGGATGCGATCTGCCAGCGACTCACCCTCGAGCAATTCCATCACGATAAAATGTTCGGATTCGAACTGCTCTATACCATGTATCGTGCAAATATTTGGGTGATTTAACGAAGACGCGGCTCGGGCCTCCCGCTGGAATCTCTGCAAGAGATTCTCGTCGTTTGCCATTGTCGGTGTGAGAAATTTCAGCGCGACGTGCCTTCCGAGATTCGTATCCTCGGCTTCGTAGACGACACCCATGCCGCCTTCACCGAGCTGTGAGGTGATCTGATAATGAGAGATGGTCTTGCCGATCAAGGAAACGACCTCCAAAAGTGATTATTTCGACATTATGGGTGTGTGAGCATAGTAGATGAGCCGGCCGTTGGTGTCAACGACAGTTACTATCACATAAACGCACCAGGATCTTTCGGGTGTCGAATATGTTGTGGCAACTTCATCATCACGATCGTGTCTAGGGGAAAACGAAGCTGTTAGGATATGCACCGTATGTGTTAGAGGTAATGCCATTTCGGTTTGTGCTTCCGTAGATGTTTCGTCCGGGTCTCATCTCGATCGTGACCTGTCCGCCGTGCTCCAGCGTGATCTTGCCGGCGTGGACTGCGGCCGAACAGATCGAGGAATCAGTCGTATAAATATCGCTGCCCCAGATCGACGCAGCCGCCCCGCCCTCTGGACACTCGAATTTGTATTTCCGACCGATGTCAGTTTTGAGCTGACTTGCCGAAGTCGACCACAAGATCGGCGTTATCTCGTCTTCTCCCACGTCAGGAGAATCCGATGGCGGCGGCGAGACCGAAAGTGTTGGCGTGGCTGACGAGGAGCCTCTGGTTACCGGTGTTGGCGTTGAGTTCGTCGAGGTGGGCCGGTTCGAGCTACGGCGCTCGCTGCCGAGCCTGTACGAGACAACCGCAACCGAAACAAGAATTACCGTGCCAATTATTAGCGCTAACGCAACGATAGCGATCCATAGAAAGGGCCTGGATCCTTTCTTTGCGACTGTGGGCGCTGCGACTATAGGACCGGTAGGCGGGATGACCAGTGTTGGTTCGCTGGCGTTGGCAACAAGCGGTTCGCCGTCGATAAGGCAAAACTTTAAGTTGTCGTCATTAAACGTCTGTCCGCATTTTGGACAAAGCTTCATGCGTGCTCCCGCTGCATTGAGCTTAGCGCCCCTTTCAACATTTGTGAAAAAAGCAAACCGATGTCACGGAACGGGCAGAGAGTCTGCTCTCCCTTAACTAAACCAAAATCTCTGCTTTCGAAGATCTGTACCAATCAACAAACTTAGGTATTCCCTCTTCTATTTTTATTTGCGGGTCGTAATTCAGTAAACGGCGGGCCTTTGAGATATCGGCGTACGTGACCGGAACATCGCCGGGCTGCATCGGCTGGCGATCGATTGTCGCCTTTTTACCAAGCGCAGTCTCGATCAACTCGATCAGACGCTTCAATTCCGTAGTTTCCGACTCGCCCAAGTTAAAAACCTCATGCATCGAGTCGTTATAGTCGATCGCCGCGCGAACCCCCTGGACGATGTCGTCAATATAAGTATAGTCTCGCCTCGTCGTTCCGTCACCGAAAACCTGGATCGGCCGGCCTTCGGTGATCAGTTTCGTAAATTTGTGAATCGCAAGATCGGGCCGCTGTCGCGCACCGTAAACGGTAAAGAATCTCAGACAAACGGTTCGAATGTCGTAGAGATGCGAATAGGTGTGGCAAAGCAGTTCGCCGGCGGCCTTCGTCGCGGCGTATGGTGAGATCGGCTGAAAGATCTTG
>DASXPW010000393.1:0-7898 GCA_036493385.1 Pyrinomonadaceae bacterium | reverse complement strand
GTATAAATATCGACCTTTTGATTGTTTCTCTTGCTGCGAACATTCGCCACCTTTTCCCAGCCTGGGTTGTTCAGTTCGGCGCGGATCTGATCGATGTCCGTCGGATCGTACTGATTTTCCTGTTCAAAGTTATAGACGCGGACATAAATCCCCTTCAGCCCGCTGATCGCCTGGGCGATCGTCTTGGCATCGGGGTCATTCACCTTCGCGGTTACCCGTTTGGCGAGGTCGAGAAGTTTGCCGTCGACGTTTACTTCGATAACGTCACGCGCTTTGTTTTCGAGAGACGAGAGTCTTTCGAAATGTAGCCGCGCATCCTGGGCCGCGCCGACAATGGCGGTTGTCGCAACGACCGCTGCCAATAATGCCCCTTTAAGTGCCGTTTGGATAAATGTATTCATAGCTACTCTCCGATATCTCTACTTTTCGTTGTCCGCCCGCTCGTCTTTCTTGTCGTCTACACGATCGATCGTATCCTGTACGACCTTTAACTTTGTCCCCGTGATGTACAGCGCGACCATCAGTTGGTCATAGGCGTACTTTTCCTTTTTGGTAAGCGTTACCGGTGGCGTCGCTCTCGCCAAGGTTCGAGTTGTTGCTCGCGGCCTCTTGTTCGCGACACGTTGCGGTGCCGGCTGAGTTTTGCGGGATGATCCGGGATCTGTGATCACGATTTCGCTTCCTGTCGCCGCCGGAGCCATATTGATACTGTTGGATCGGTCCGCAAGAACCGAAGTCACATTTTCGCTGATCGCCGGTCCGTCCACATTAAGGAGGAGCTTCTCAATTCGACCATATGCCAACAAACCGGCGAATACAGCGACCGCGGCGGCGCCTGCCGCAAACGAAAACGTGAGCCAGCGAAACCACGGACGACGAACCTCCGGCGTTTTTGTCGGCAGCATGGGGAGTCGGCCCGGCTCAAACCGATATGCCGCGAGCAGGTTCTCAAGCCCTTCTATCTCGGTGTCGCTTCCCGCTTTTTCCAGAAGATAATCCTTATTCATCGTCGTGCCTCCCGGATGCCGAGTTTTTCCCTCAACATCTGCATCCCGCGGTGCAAATTTACGCGTACCGACTCTGGCTTCATTCCCGTTCGTGCGGCGATCTCTTTGGCCGTCATGCCTTCGACCAGACGCAATATCAAAGTCTCGCGATAGCTGTCTGACAGCGATCGAATCGCCCGCAGCACCTCGGCAGCCTCACTGTCGCGTCGCCTGCCGCCGGGAAAATGCTCCGGTAGCTCCTCCGTAGGTTTTGACGAGCGATAAAACTCCGCTGCCTGATTCCTGGTGATCTTCACCAGCCAGGGCCCGAATACTCGGCTGTCTCGCAGGCTGTGCAAATTTCTATAAGCCGCCAAAAAGACTTCCTGCACGATGTCCTGCACCTCGTCCCTTGGCACCCGGGCCAGCACAATGCCGTGCACCATCGGCGCAAATTGCCGGTAAAGATCCGCAAACGCTTCCTGGTCGCCGGCCCGAAATCGCTCGACCAGCTCGGCTTCTTGTTCGCACCTGGCCTCGGCGCGCGCAGTCGCTGGCTTGGTGCTGAATACAAATGTTTCGGTTGCGGCTTCGCCTTGCGGCATATTAGAAAATGATCGCGTTCGACCGTTTAGATCTCACTAACTCGGTTGTCCGCTGGTTTATAGACGCGTCTGAGACTTGAATGTTAACGCTTATAAAGGAAAATTGTTCGCTCCGACTGATCCGCTAACGGGGCGAGTCCGTTTTAGCCGACATCGCGCAGCGAAAACCGACGAACGGCTGTGAGCCGTTTGGCGGATGGCTGTCGCGATAGGCGACACGCAGGTTTAACGGTGCGCCACCCCAACTGCCGCCGCGGATAACCCGCCGGGTCGCGATCAGATCGAAATTCATGCTTGTGAAAATGTTCGCTCCCGCCATTGGATCTTCGGCCTCGCGCGATCTGTATTTGGCCCATTCGTCAGCGGTAAATTCCCATACGTTTCCGGCCATATCGTAAAGACCATATCCGTTTGGCGCATAGCTTCCGACCTTGACCGGCTTGCCGAAGCCACTCTTGCCGTAGTTGGCGACGGTCGGGTCGGCCTTGGCGTTGCCCCATGGGAATTCGGCGGTCTGCAGACCTCCGCGAGCCGCATACTCCCACTCTGCCTCGGTCGGCAGCCGTTTCCCCGCCCAATTGCAATAGGAGGCCGCCGCGTACCAGTTCACGTTTGTTACCGGCAGCTCGGCTTCGCCTCTTGAATATTTACCGTCGGTCCAACCTTTGAGATAGTTGCCGTTGTCGTATTTCGCTGGAATGCGACCGGGCAGCCACGTCGGCTCAGCTCTGAGAAACTTTGCAAAATCCCTGTTCGTCACCTCATATTTGTCGATCAAATAAGCGCTGAGTTTCACGCGATGCGCAGGCACCTCCCCGCTAAACAGATCGGACCGCTTCACACCGTAGAGCGTTTCCAAACGATCGACATCTCCGGCCGCTGTACCCATCGTAAAGGTCGCCGCCTTGATCAGCACCACCTTTTTCGAGGATTTTCGAGACTGCGAGTACAAGCTCGTCAAACTCGAAAATACGAGTAGAATGACCAGAGCCGCGCGGACTCGTGTACACCCTCGGCGATCTCGCAACATTACTTTTAACGATTCGATCGGCATTGGTTTTCATTTAAAACACCACGCGACCGTGCGTTCGGACAAAACTTTCTGCTAGAACAGCTTGCTGCCGAGTTTTGCCTCGGCCATCGGCGTTATGACGGTCGCCTCGCCGCTGTCGGCTTTCGGGTATTGAATGCCGAGCGTGAGAAATTCTGAGACCACACCGCCGATCTCTCGTGGCTCAAAATTGAGAACGCCCAGGATCTGTTTGCCGACCAGATCTTCCGGTTTGTGATTCGTGAACCTACCGACCGAGATCCGTGTTCCAAATTTGCCGAAATCGGCGCGTACGATATACGAAGGCTTGTGCGCGGCTGGGGCCGGCTCAACCGACATCACCCTGCCAACCCTGATATCCAGCTTGTCGAATGTGTCTTCCATCGAGACGATGGGCTTGATCTCAGTGCTCATATGTAGCAGCGTATCAGGCTTGGCCGTCTGAGAACTCTACAAAATCAGACTTTTCGCCGCAATTGACCATCTAAACAGCTAGGTGTGGATGGTTTGCATCCCGGTTATTATTAGTTCTCGTGCTTACGGGCGCCAAACACGAGTTGATGTTGACAGAGTTGACTGACGAACAGCTAGTCGAGCTGGCAGTTTCCGAGGACCGCGAAGCTTTCGGTGAGATCGTTAGACGTTGGGAGCGAAAGATCTTCGCTCTCTGCTTTGGTATGCTCGGCCGCGAAGACGACGCCCGCGATGCGGCCCAGGAGGCATTTATTGCGGCCTATCGAAACCTCGCCAATTTTCGCGGTGAGGCGCGTGTTTCGTCCTGGCTGCATCGGATCGCAGTCAACCAATGCCTGACGATCAAACGGCGGGCGAAAACGCGATCTGAGGAGTTTCTCGATGACGACGACGGAAGTGAAGAACGTGTTTTCATTGCACCGCTGCAAAATTCACCGGCGCGCAAGGCCGAGGAGTTTGAACGCCTGAAATTGGTGCGAAGCGCCGTGGGCTCGCTGCCGACCGATCTCAGGCAAGTCATTGTAATGAAGGAATTCGAAGAAATGACGTTTCAGGAAATTTCGGACACGCTTGAGATCCCGCTGAGCACAGTAAAAAGCCGCGTCTACACGGCCCTGAAGCAGTTGCGGATGAAGCTCGAACGCGTGCCGCTCGAAATAGCATAGGCAGAAAAATGTTAGACAAGTTTCACAATTCTAATTCGGAGCATGGACTCGATCTCGTCGCTTACATTTACGGCGAGATGGATGAGACGGCTAGGGCCCGTTTTGAGTCGCATCTCGCGGGATGTGATGTCTGCGCAGTCGAGCTCGGCTCGTATGCCGACGCCCGGCTAGGGGTGATCGAATGGCGACGAAATGACTTTGAGCCGCTATCAACACCGGCCATGATCATTCCTGATTCGCAGCCGGCCGCGACACTTGTGGGAGGGCGGCCGCGTCGGAGCTGGATGGCCTGGATCGAGACGGTTTACGCTCTGCCGGGTTTGGCACGGGTAGGTATGGGCCTTGCGGCAGCGGCGATCCTGCTAGGCGTTTTCTATTTCGTGTTCGTGCCTGACAACGCGCCGTCATCTGTCGAGAACATCACCGGAAAGACCGCTGCCCCGGCTGAACAGCAAAAACCTGTGGCATCGCCTTCTTCAGATCAGCCCGATCGTGTCGAAACTGCTAAGAAGTCGGAATTCGAACCTGGTGCGGTCGCGACCTCGATTCACCGGACGGCCGTCGCGAGGTCGAATGCAAAGGCGCAGACCGCCGCGCTTCATCAGACGCCGGCAATCAGGAATTATCGCAAGATCGGGCCGCTCGAGGCAGTTACACCAAAAACGCAGCCTGCACCTACGCTAAATACGTTTGAAGAAGAAGAAGATACGACGCTTCGGCTGTCCGACCTGTTCTCGCAGGTTGGCCCGAAAAAGAAATGAGGCTTTATGACCAAACTGCTTTCCCCAAAAATTTATTTTGTCATTTTGCTGATGCTGGCATTATTCGGACTCGCGTCAGCGCAAGACGGACCTCCGCCGGCGGGCGGAGCGCCGCCCGATGATACCCAGTCTGCAAAGCGGCCAAATTTGCTAAGGATACTCGGCATATCACCCGAACAGCAGCAGGCCGTTCGGCGAATAAACCAGCGACGCAAGCCCTTGATGGAAGCTGCGACCGCTCGGCTGCGAGCCGCTAACCAGGCCCTTGATGATGCGATCTATTCGGACAACGTCGACGAGTCGGTCTTCCAGGCGCGGCTAAAGGACGTCCACGCCGCACAGGCTGAGGTTGTTAAGCTTCGGTTCACAAGCGAGCTCGAGATACGTAAGATCCTGACACCTGATCAGCTCTCACGATTTCGCGAGCTGAGGCAACGATTTCAGCAAGCGAATCAAGGTCCTGACGGGCGGCCGCGTCCCATGAAGGGCCGTCCGATGCGGCAGCTAAGAGATCAAATGAGACAAAAGCCGCCCGCGTAAATGCGTGATGAAATTAGATGCTCTGACCGGCTGGACGGCGAAAGTCCCGCCGGTTTTGTTTGTCGTTTTCGCGCGCTTCGTTGTACCCTTACAGCGATAATTGGTTTATTTTGTTTAGTTAATGAATCCGGTAAGTAAATTCCTGTACGAGCTGCAGGAGATCGCGTTTCTCACCTGGCGCGTACTCGTCGGCCTCAAACGCGGACCTCGATATTTCCGTGAGACGATCGACCAACTCGATGAGATCGGTGTTGGATCGCTCGTCATCATCATCCTCACCGGTTTCTTTACGGGCGGCGTTCTTATACTGCAGGCGTATCCGACGCTTGCGTTTTACGGAGCGCAGACGCAAGCCGGCCAGGGTGTTGCAACTACGCTGGTTCGAGAGCTCGGTCCGGTTTTGACGGCGTTGATGGTGGCCGGTCGGGTCGGTTCGGCTATCTCCGCCGAGCTAGGTTCAATGGTCGTTTCACAGCAGATCGACGCCATGCGTGCGCTTGGGACGTCGCCTGTCCGCAAACTTGTGACGCCTCGGATCGTCGCCTTGATCGTGGCGATGCCGCTGTTGACTGTCGCATCGGACGTTTTTGGCTTGATCGGCGGCGGTCTCGTGGCAAAGCAGATCTACGGCCTTGATACGACGGTCTATACGTCGAGTGTTCGCAACGGGATCGACATCGATGATGTTCTTGGAGGGATCATTAAGCCGCTCGTATTTGGTGTAATTATTGGGCTTATCGCTTGTCACAAGGGATTGAACACTTCCGGAGGGACAGTCGGAGTTGGGAAATCCACGACCAGCGCGGTCGTGTCGGCGTCGATCAGCGTTATCATCGCGGATTTCTTTCTGTCGAAGGCGTTGCAGACACTTTTTAAAACGACGCTGTTTTGATAAATGAGTTACCAATGAGTCTCGCCGAACATCTTGTAGAATTAGAAGCTCCGCCCGAAATTGACTTTGAGGCGCCGCTCGATAACCGCCAACGGATCGTTCCGGCGATCGAGTTCAATGATGTGGAGCTGGCATTTGATGACGTTGTTGTCCTCGACAAGGTGACGTTTCGCGTGCGACGCGGAGAGACCAAGATCGTACTCGGCGGATCAGGCACCGGAAAATCGACCATCATAAATCTCGTTCTCGGGCTCATTAAACCCGACTCCGGTCAGATCTGCATTGATGGCGAGGACGTTACCGACTTTGACGAGCCCGAAATGATGCGCGTCCGCAAAAAGATCGGGATGGTCTTTCAGGAAGGCGCGCTGTTCGATTCACTTTCGGTATATGAAAATGTCGCATATCGGCTTCACGAGGAGGACGTCGACGAGGATGAGGTCGAACACGAGGTTCGACGCATGCTTCGCTTCGTTAACCTTGAGGATGCGATCGACAAGATGCCGAACGAGCTATCCGGCGGCATGCGCCGACGCGTCGGCATAGCGCGCGCATTGGTCGGCAATCCGAGCATAGTTCTATTCGACGAGCCGACGGCGGGACTCGATCCGCCGACTGCGCGAACGATCTGTGAGCTGGCGATAAAACTTCGTGACCTCGAGGACGTATCGTCGATATTCGTGACGCACGAGATGAACAATCTCGATTACCTCTCGTCTGAATACGCCGTTGTCGACGATCAGGGCAATGTCGAATTCGAAACCGAAGGTGAGCGGCTTTGTCTTATAAATACAGAGGTTATAATGCTGAAAGACGGAAACATCGCGTTTAGCGGAAAGGATGAACAGTTGAGAATGTCGCCGGACCCGTACATCCACCGCTTTATTCGCGGAAAGTAACCGAATATGCCAAAAAGCCGCGGAAGCCTATCGATCAGTCAGTTGCGAGTGGGGATCTTTGTCCTTGCCGCGTTAGTCATCCTCGGATTCTTGATCCTAAATTCCACCGGCGATTTCAACCCGTTTGAGAAGCGAATGCATCTAAAGGCGCGCTTTGTCAGCGCGGACGGACTTCACTCTGCCGCTGATGTTCAGTTGGCCGGTGTGTCGGTTGGAAAGGTTGAAAACGTTCAGTTCCTACCGCCCGATACGCCTAGTGACGAACGCGTTGAGGCGACCTTAAAGATCCAGCAGGAGTTTCAGGGTCGCCCGATCACTGAATACATTCGCACAGATTCGAGCGCTCAGCTCGTAGCCACCTCTGTTCTCGGCAATGAAAAAATGATAAACATTACACCGGGAACGATCCAGGGACAGCCGATAACCGAAAACGCAGTTCTTGAATCTAGCACTCCAGTCTCGATCAACCAGTTGACCGCCACCGGAAACGACCTGCTCAAGCAGATCAACAAACTGGCCGTTCCGGCCAACGAGATCCTCAACAAAGCAAATCGCGGCGAAGGAACACTTGGCCGTCTTGTTAACGACGAGTCGCTATATCGAAATCTGGACCAGACGGTTGCCGAAACAAAGGACACGATGACGCGGCTGCAAACGACTCTCGACAAAGTCAATAAAGGCCAGGGGAGCGCGGGGAAGCTGCTAAATGATCCTCAGCTATACAACAGTCTCACAAAGACGGTTCAGCAGCTTGAGGCCATTTCGACCGACATCCGCGCGGGGCGCGGCTCCGCCGGAAAGTTTGTCAGCGACGACGCTCTTTATAACGAAACGCGCGCCGCCGTTTCCGATCTACGGGTCTCTGCGGAAAAGATCAACAGCATTGCCGACGATTTCAAATCTATCTCGTCCGACCTGGCCGCCGGTAAAGGCAGCGCGGGAAAGCTTCTCAAAGACGATCAGCTCTATGACGAAGCCCGAAACACGCTGGCACGGTTGAATTCCACATCAGCGAAACTCGAGGC
>DASXPW010000392.1:0-3853 GCA_036493385.1 Pyrinomonadaceae bacterium | reverse complement strand
GCGATCTGATGCAGGCGATGATGGACGAGGCTCACAAACAAGGAATGCGAGTCGCGCATCACGTTGGCGTCGAGGAAACCAACGCCTGGGACGATATTAATTTTGGCACCACCAGTGTCGAGCATTGGTACGGCATTCCCGACGCCGCAATTCTCTCCGGACGGCAGGATTTTCCATCCTACTATAACTACAACAACGAGACCGACCGTTTCCGCTGGGCCGGCCATCTCTGGCGCGAGGCCGATCAGGACCGACTGATGCAGGTGCTCGACGGAATGATCAAAGCAAATGTTGCGTGGGACCCGACGCTCGATATTTACGAAGCGTCCCGCGACCTTCAGCGTGCGCAAACGAACCCCGCGTTCGCGGAATATCTTCATCCGGTGCTGGAAGATTACTTCCGCCCGAATCCGTCGAACCACGGCTCCTATTTTATTAGCTGGACGTCCACCGACGAGGCGTTTTGGAAAGAAAACTATTGCATCTGGATGCGCGCACTGATCGAATTTGAAAAACGCGGCGGCCGGATCGGCGTCGGCGACGATGCTGGATTTATCTATCAGATGTACGGGTTCGGGCTGCTTCGCGAGCTGGAGCTGCAGCAGGAGGCCGGGTTCTCTCCACTGATGATCATCAAGCACGCGACCGTCAACAACGCAAAAACCCTCGGCCTAGAAGATTCGACCGGTCGCGTCCGTGTCGGCTATCGCGCCGACCTTGTCGTCGTTAACGGCAATCCTCTCGAAAACCTTAAGGTGTTCTCGCCGATGGGCGTCGATGAGATTCGAGAAGGCAAGGTCGTTCACGGAGGCGGCGTCGAATGGACGATAGTTGGTGGAGTTCCGTATCATGCCCCGACCATCGCCGCTGAGATCCGCGATATGGTTGCAAAAGCTCGGCAGTCAAAAAAATAGTCAGCGTCATCTGAGGTAACCGGTGCGGCCGTCAGTTGGCTACGGAACATTCTCTGAACGATCGACGTAACCAAGAACAGGCCTTCGGCAAACTCGGCATATTATGTTTTGCCCAAACTGTGGACAGGAACGGCTTACCGAAGCGACAAACTTTTGCTCGCGATGCGGCTATCTGCTTACCGGCACGGCGGATCTGCTTAGAATTGGCGGCTCCCTGCCGATCCCAGATCGATCAAAAACGCCTTCACGGCGAACTCACGGCATTAAGCAGGGCGCGTTCATGATGATCCTTGGGGTCGCACTTTTCCCCATCGTCGGAATAATCGCCACATTTTTGTTTCACATGACGCCGTGGCCGGCTGGGGTCGTTCTTTTCGGGCTCTTTTTCGGTGGGCTCGTGCGAATGGCGTATGCGCTGATGTTCGAAGAGAAATCTCCGCCTGGTCTTCCACCGGCAGCGAACCTGCATATCGCCGAGCCGCAATTGTCCGGTCAAACATCGAATTCGGCCCTTCCGCCCACATCGTTTACACCTCCTCTGACGGGGCGGACCGGCCGCTGGCTCGACACCAACGAATTGGAACCGCACAGTGTCACCGACTCGACCACCAAACTTCTGGAGATGGAAGACGACAGCCAAAACTAGACCACTATCCTGACGGGAAATTGCCAAGATCATTTCACCGGTAGCTGAGAAAAGATCACAAAGTGGCCGCCCGGCTCCTTCGCCACGATCTCCTTCGATCCGTAGAAAGTCTCATGCAATCCCTGGACGATCTCGCCGCCTTTTAGCTCCTCGATCACCTTGTTGATGTCGGCGACCTCCATGAAGATGAACGAGGGCCCCTTCTCGACCGCGCCAGCCAGCGGGTTCTTCGGATCGGCCTTCATTCCCGAATAGGTTTGATACATCAGTTCGACATTTCCGTTCTCCAGTGCCGCAAAGCCAACGTGATCGCCCTCCGGCACCTCGATGGTCACCTTAAAGCCGAACTTTTCCGTCCAAAACTTGACCGCCGGCTCAACCGACCGCACATGCAAAATGGGTGTTGATCTGTTTATCATTTTCCTGTTCTCCTTTGTATTTTGTCCCTGCGTATTCGACACTCCGATCGCCGCCGTTATCGAGAGTACAGCCGCGAAGACCTTAAAAGTGTTCATATTTGCCTCACTCGTTCATTCTAATTTCTTGACTAGTCTAAATTAGACTAGATGTGTATACTAGTCTGTATGACAACCCCTGTCAAGCGAAAAAATATCGAGTCGAAGAAAAGATCGGATGATTCGAAACCGACCATTCCGGACCTTGTTATCCTGAGTCTTTTGGCCGAGCGGCCGATGCATGGTTACGAAGTAAACGCGACGCTCGAGGAGCGCCGGATCCGGGAATGGGCGCCGGTCTCGCGGCCACAGATCTATTATTCGCTCGATAAGCTAACACGAATGGACCTGATCCGCATTGCCTCTGACGACGCGCCGGCCACAGGCCCTGAACGCCGTGTTTTTGAGACAACCAAGATCGGAAAAGATAAGCTCGCCGATGCGTTGGATTCAGATCACTGGATCAGCGCCCGCGTTTATCAGCCGTTCTTGATCTGGTTAGCGCTCTCATGGCAGGCCCGCAGTAGAACGTTTCTTGCTCAGCTCAACAGCAGAAGGAAATTCCTGGCAGAACGGCTTGCGGCCGAGCGCGCCGCTCTAAATGACGTACGTGCGGAGGTCGGTCACGAACACCATGAAGCCGTGTGGATGCTGGAATTAAAATCGGAGCAGACGCGTCTTGAGATCCGTTGGATCGACAAGATCATCGCGAACGCGTCAAAGCGCGAACACGCGCGAAATTCGAAAAATCGATCAACGTGAGAAGGGCGTTATTAGAGCGTTTCAGTGATGCCGCATTTTGGACAGACCAAAGCATCGCGTTCGGGCGTCGCCCATTTTGCCAGTGCCGCGGTTGAGAGAAGCGGATTTTTGGATTCTGCCTCGCCTTCGCGAAGAAGGCGCGAATGACCCGTGTCCTCGTCGGCCTCAGATCGAGGCTCACAACGCGTGCATACCCAACCAAAACCTTTATTAATGAAGTACTTCATCAAACTAGAAAGCGGCAAGCCCGAGAAGGGCCGCCGCTTCCTATTTTACTTGAGTTCGTCTTACTGCACCGGCCGCCTTGTGTTCGTCGCCGGTGTCTGCTGCGGAGTTGTAAACAATTTGACCGGGACAGTCACCGTCCGACCTGACCGAAAGATATCGAAATTTACGACATCGCCCACCTGCTTGCGATCGAGAAGTCGATAGAGGTCGTCGAGATCATTCATCTTCTGGCCGTCTGCCGACAGGATAATGTCGCCGATGGTGCCGTCAGATGTCACTCCGTGCAGGCCGGCTTTGTCGGCCGAGCCTCCGGGCAGTGTCTGCAAAACTACTAACCCTTGCTGGACGGGCATCTTGTAGCCACGCTGCATAAGATCGGAGACGCTGGGGAGCGATGCGCCGAGCTTCGGACGCCGAACTTCACCATTCTGGATAAGCTGGGGAACAACGCGCTTGGCGATATTCACAGGAATTGCGAATCCAACACCCACTGAGCCGCCACCCTCGCCGCCAGGTGACAGGATCTGAGAATTGATGCCGATCATCCGTCCGTACTTATCAAGAAGTGGACCGCCGGAATTGCCCGGATTGATCGATGCATCGGTCTGAATAGCGGCATCTATTGGGTGATTGTTCCTTGCCCGGATCGGACGCTGCAGGCCGGAGATAACGCCTGTGGTCAGCGTGCGGTCAAGACCGAACGGATTGCCGATCGCCAGGACCTTCTGTCCAACCGCGAGCTTGTCGGAATCGCCAAGCGGCACTACGGGAAGGCCGGCCGGGGCATCGATCTTTAGTACGGCAAGGTCTGTATCCGGGTCCTTGCCGACAACGGTTGCCGGATAGAC
>DASXPW010000391.1:0-6346 GCA_036493385.1 Pyrinomonadaceae bacterium | reverse complement strand
GAGCAGGCCGCGCGCCTTATTTTTGGCAGCCATCCCTATGCGCGCGTATCGCCATCCGCCGATGATGTTGAAAAATTGACGCGCGAAGAGCTCCAGCGAATTCACGCGGCAGCCCTTATACCGAACAATGCGACCTTCGTCGTTGTCGGCGATGTCGATAAGGAGGACATCGTTCGCGAGATCGAAGATCTCTTTAAGGGCTGGCCACCGGGAGAATATGCCGCCCCAAGCTTCGCCGCCTTCCCCGAAAGAAAAGAGCGGACGCTAACGGTCGTTGATCGACCGGGCTCGGCCCAGTCGAACATAGTGCTCGCGAACCGAGCGATCGATCGTAAAAGTCCCGATTACTTCCCGACGATCGTAATGAACCAGGTACTGGGGGCCGGAGCGTCGTCACGCGTGTTTATGAATCTTCGCGAGGAGAAGGGATATACGTATGGAGCGTACACTCGACTCGACACAAAGCGGCTTGGCGGCGATTTCGAGGCGACCGCGGAGGTTCGTACGGCGGTCACCGGCGATTCGTTAAAGGAGTTTTTCTACGAGCTTGATAGAATTCGCAACGAGGACGTGCCGGACGAGGAGCTCAACGATGCGAAGAATTTTCTGACCGGCGTGTTTCCCATTAGGGCGGAAACGCAGGAAGGAATGACGAATCTCCTGGTCAACCAACTGTTATTCGATCTGCCTGACAACTATTTGCAGACCTACCGAAGCAATATCGAGGCGATAACTTCCGACGACGTTCGTCGCGTCGCCAATCTCTATGTCCGACCGGCTGAGATGGCGATGGTCATCGTGGGAGACGCAAAAGAGATCGTGCCGCAAGCCGAGAAATTCGCGGCTGCTATCGAGATCTTCGACATCGAAGGCAATCCCGTAGCACTCCCCGGTCAGGAAGCCGCGGCGAATTGAATGATCGCAAACATTGCCCCTGACGGATCGCTCGCGATCGACATCCGGCCGACACCTGGCGCATCGAATGGAGGCACATCAATTGCTCCGCCGTTCGCCTTGATCTTCTCGACCGTTTCGTCCGCGTTTTCGACCGCGACGTAAGTTTTCCAATGTGACGGAGGTGGCTTCTCACCCCAGCTTTCGTTGATCTCCATCATGCCGCCATATGCAATGTTGTCGATGACGATCTCCTTATAATCCATCGGCGACATCTTGGTTTGGGGCAGGCTCCAGCCGAACAGATTAGAATAAAAATCCATCGATTTTGCCAGGTCCTTCGTCGCCAGCTCTCGCCAGCAGATCGCGCCCGGTCTGGGTATGGTAAATTCTGCCATTTGAAACTCCTTTCACGCGCGGAAGTGAGCACACTCGACCGCGACATTCACGTCGCCCTCCGGCGAACTGTCCGTTAGCTCTTCCACTTAAATAATGCGACATGTGCGCCCGTCGGGTCGGCGATTATGCTCATCCGGCCGACACCGGGTATGTCCATCGGGCCCCGTGTAACGGTCGCACCGAGCTCCTTGGCCTTTTCGGTAGAGGCATCGACGTCGTCGACCGCGACGTAGCTCATGAAATGCGCCGGCGGCGGGTTACCGCCGAACCATGCCGGATCGATCTGGTACAGACCGCCGGCAGGATATTCAGCACCGGGCGTCGAAAACTCGTTATAAGCCATGCCCGCGGCGCCATCGCCTTTTTTAAACTTCCAGCCAAAGACATTGGAATAAAACTCCATGCATACTTCGGCATCATTAGTTGCGATCTCGGTCCAACAGAATTGGCCGTGTTTCAGTGGCGTAAATTCGATCGGCGGATGATCATGTTCGGGTTGCGACATATTAACCTCCAATTCAGAACTGCGTTTTCCCTAATGTCGGAGTTTCAAGAGATTAGCACGTGTTGGCGCTAAACAGAAAATCCGCTCCCAAAGCCGCAGACGGTATCGGAGCGGATCTTGATATGGAGTTTTGAGCTATTGAGCGAGGTATTTCCCGCGTCCATGGAGAAGACGCAGGCCGGGTCCGTAATAGCTCAAAACATAATCCTTAGCTTGCGCGTCTGAGCGGTACGCGCTCGACCTCTACGGGCCGCTGCATGTCCTGCAAATGCTTGATAAAGCTCGACGCGGCGCTCTTGCTCAACTCGTCGGTTCGGCAGCTCATCACCGAGTTGCACTCTTCGTCAGCATCGATCCTCAGCTCTCTCGCGAGGGCGCGGATCATGCCTAACTGTTTTGCGGTGACAAGCTCGCCCAGGTTTCTGGCAACCGGCTGGGTCGGAAATCCCTCCTCGTCATCGCGCGATGCAAGCGAGCCGTCTCGTTCGATCACATCCGATTCCTTCTTATAAAGATCCCGTGCAATGCCGAATTTCACCGCGGCGCGTTTCAATGCATCGTGCTCGGCCTTTTTAATACCCATTTCGTTGTGAGCATTGCCGGTGCCGATGCCTTCGCGGGTCACACCGTCGATCGTGATCGCGACCGTTACGGTCATGATGTCGCCTATCTGTTCGATATTTTTCACGGTGTGCGTCCAGTGCGGAGCGACATCGTCAAGGATGTCTGCGACCGTATGCCACTCGACATAGTCGACGGTTTGCACATTGCCGTTGCGGTCACGCCAGCCTTCGCGCTGCTTCACCAGCCTTGGGTCGACGTTTCGCCGTAGTTCCTGCAGCGTCGTCGAGAAATCGAGCACATTGCTCGCTCGGGCGCTGTCACCGTTTGACTGAATATTTTTTACTTCTGCTTCTTTAAGGTCGCTCTGTTTCATTTCAATTTCTCCTTGTGTTGCCCCGAGTCGTGCCTGCTTGGCTTTCGCATTTTCATCCCGTCCAGCGGATGAAACATCAGCTATCGCCGACATTGGCTCCTGTTCGCCACGCTTGGACGCGCGTGACTCAGATCGGTCATTAACCCCTGAAGACCCAGCCGCCGCTTCCTGCTGCGCCAGCAGGGCAAACTTCACGGCCATAATATGCGCGCAGCGAAATCCGCTCGTTCCGCTCTGGCTTGTAAACTCGGGGCAGTCACAAATCACGGCCCCTGCCTCGTTTCGCCTTACCTCGAACCATTTCTCATGGCCCTTGATGCTCGGCGTAAAAACCCTAAAATGGTCACCCTCACGATCGACCAGGCCCATCGCCTGGATCGCCTTTGCCTTTTTTTCGCGTTTCTGTTGAATCTCGATGCTCACATTTACCTCAACCCGTTAAGTTACCACCTTGTTTACAATGTTGCATGTGCCATCTATGAAACATTATATAGAAGGAAATTATTTGTTGCAAGCCTGAAACATGGTGTTGCATTTAAAATATTTGTATGTTATGTTTTACGGGTGAAATGGTTTGTCCATCAGTGACACTGCCAAATCCATGGAAGGAAGGACTGGAAACATGGGATTCAAAAACGAAACTTTGATCAATACGGCGGAGCTGGGGAGGGCGATCAAGCGTCATCGTGAAGAGCTGAAAATGAGCCTTCGCGATGTCGCCGATGAGATCGGCGTCTCGGCCTCGACGCTTTCGCGCATTGAGAATGGAACCGGCAAGCCGGACGCGGACAACATCGCTCGGATCACGGGCTGGCTGGATATGCCGGTCGATCGGGTGATGAACAGCCAGCGCTCGGATGTCGAGCCGGTCATCTATTATCCGCACGAAGCGACGCCTGAGATCGTCGAGGCGCATCTGCGGGCCGACAAAAAGCTATCGCCCGAGACAGCTAAGGCTCTTTCTGAGCTGTTTCGCGTCGCTTATCAGCAATTTAGCAAAACTGGAAAATAGGTCTCAATAGGCCTTTTTCATCAAGAATTTACTCGGAGGCGCAGTTGGATCATGCATCTGGACGCTGTCAGAAATAGTGTTGTCTCTTTTCGCGGTCTTGCTCTCGATACGACCTTTCTCCTTTTCTTTCTTGGCCTCGAATCCGGCCGGACGATGTCGACCCTTAGTTTCGACACTGTCCTGATCTTTGTGACGATGGCCATGGTCGCCGTGCTTCCATATTATCTGCTCTCCTGGTCTGAGCGTCCGTCGTTTTCAAGATGGCTATTGGGCAGGAGCCTGATCGGACTCTTCTCGATCGCGGTTGGGGCGCTTCTTGCTCCGTTGTATGGCACGCTGTTGCCTGAAGGCTTCCGATTTCTACCGTTAACGTTTCTGATCCTGGCCGCAATGACTAGCTGTTTTATTCAATTTTATGGTTTAATGAGGCTCCGTTTGGTGAAATAGGCAAAAGGCGCCAGACGTGACCCTTACAGATCCGCTGTCGAACGGGAACGACAGCGGATTATTATTTTGACGATTTCTATGTTATAACGTACGTTATACAAGAGGTCTATCAAATCATGACTACCGTGCTTAAAATTACCACCGTCGGGAATTCCGTTGGCGTCGTGCTTCCGAAGGACATTTTGGCGAAGCTTCGAGTATCAAAGGGCGATCGTTTGCACGTCACGGAAACTACCGAGGGCATCGAACTCGTGCCGTTTGATCCTGAATTTGCCAAACAGATGGAGGCGGCCCATCTCGTCATGCGAAAGCATAGAGATGTGCTAAAGAAGCTTGCGGAATAGTCCTATGGTACCAAAATGGATCCGAGGCGGCGTTGCGCTCGCTATGCACAGCGAGCAGATCGCCGAACACGGCGGCACGGCTGGCGTCCGCGATCCCGGCTTACTAGAATCAGCGCTGGCTCGACCGCAAAACTTCTTGGCCTATGGCGAGGATGTTGATACAGCAGCGCTCGCGGCGAGCTATGCTTTTGGCCTTGCCAAAAATCATCCGTTTCTCGATGGAAACAAACGCACGGCTCTTGTGGTTTCGGTCACGTTTTTGAATCTGAACGGGTACGACTTCGACGCCACGCCATCGGAAACTTATACGCAATTTCTGGGTTTGGCTGAAGGATTGATCTCGCAGGAGCAGCTGTCGACCTGGTTTCGAGAAAGGCTCTATTTGATATCCGATACGTAACCGAAACGAAGCTCGGTTGAGATCACGCGGCAAGATTCGTTGCTTCGGTCAGCTCCAGTTCTGTCTGGTAGATCAGATCGAAAATACTGCGTACCTGATCGAACAGTTCGCGATATTGGTCTGCGTTCAAGGCCTGAGCTCCGTCGCACAAGGCTTCCTCGGGACGCGGATGGACCTCGATGATCAGTCCGTCCGCACCGACCGCAACGCCGGCTCTTGCGAGCGGCCCGACCATGTACGAGTGGCCGCTGGCATGAGACGGATCGATGATAACGGGCAAATGGGACAGCCGACGAACCGCCGGCACGATCGAAAGATCGAGCGTGTTTCTTGCATGTGTCGAGAATGTGCGGATGCCTCTCTCGCAGAGGATCACGTTGTAGTTTCCCTCGGCCATAATGTACTCGGCCGCGAGAAGAAATTCATCGAGCGTCGCCGACATGCCGCGTTTCAGAAGAACAGGTTTTTCAGCCTGCCCGACGTATTTCAGCAGCGAAAAATTCTGCATATTGCGGGCGCCGATCTGAATGCAATCACCGTATTGTTCGACGGCATCAACGCCCGCCTCATCCATCGCTTCAGTAACGATATTCAGCCCGAATTCGTCGCGAACCTCGGCCAGCATCTTCAGCCCCTCGACTCCAAGGCCCTGAAACGCATAAGGAGATGTTCGCGGTTTGAAAGCGCCGCCGCGGAAGAATTGGGCACCGCTCTCGGCAACTACTTGGGCCGCTTCAAAGACCTGTTCGCGGCTCTCGAGCGCGCACGGGCCGGCGATCATCGCCATCTCTCGACCGCCAATAAAGCCGCTGCCGACTTTGATGACAGATTTTTCCGGCCTGAGATCGCGTGTGATCAGTTTATAGGGCTGCGTGACGCGGATCGCGTCGGCAACGCCCGGCAGATTTTCAAAATGTGCGGGATCGACAGCGCCTTTGTTCCCCGTAACGCCGATGGCGGTACGCGTCTCGCCGGGCATTGCATGGCCGCGAAAACCGAGCTTCTCGATGACATTTAAAACTCTCTCAATATCCGACTCGGTCGCGTCGGATTTCATTACGATCAGCATAAATTTAAAACTAGCTCACCTGAGCAAAACTTAAACTTTAGATACCCGATGGTGTTTTTGCAACCCTTGGCAAAAGGCCCCGTACGAAGTCGCGAACGCGGTTCACCGTACCCTCGCCATTTGCCGCTTTCCCGATCTCATTGACTATCGCGGATCCGACAACCGCCGCATCCGCATACTTCCAAACTTCTTCAACCTGAGCGCGGGTCGAGATACCGAAGCCGACAGCGATGGGAAGATCAGAGTATTGTCTAACGCGACCGACGAGATGCTTAGCGGCCGAACTCGTCTCATTTCTCGCTCCCGTGACACCGGCGCGGGAAACTGCGTAAATAAATC
>DASXPW010000390.1:0-5561 GCA_036493385.1 Pyrinomonadaceae bacterium | reverse complement strand
TCGCCGGCGCGTGCTTGAGCAGGCCTCCGATGTAGAATTTCGCCATCTCGGACAGGCCCGCATATTGGTCACCGCCAAATAACGGGTTCCCATCCTTCCAAAGCGACTGATGGCAATGCATTCCGGAGCCGTTATCGCCATAGAGCGGCTTCGGCAT
This sequence comes from Pyrinomonadaceae bacterium, assembly GCA_036493385.1. Lineage (GTDB taxonomy): Bacteria > Acidobacteriota > Blastocatellia > Pyrinomonadales > Pyrinomonadaceae > OLB17. The sequence goes on along the minus strand of DASXPW010000390.1, from coordinate 5,404 downwards.
GAACGTCGCTGTTTTACCGTGTGCGCGGGCGGTATGTTTGACGACGTATTTGAACAGCATCAAGTTGTCGGCCGTGTGGAGAAGATTGGAGAATCTGAAATCTATCTCACACTGGCCGCCGGTCGCGACCTCGTGGTGGTGACATTCGACGTTGATACCGACATCGGCCAGGATAAGTGAGATCGAATTGCGAATATCGATGAGCGTGTCGACCGGAGAGCACGGCACATAACCCTCTTTCGCGCGAATGTGAAAGCCGAAATTCGGGTTTTCGAGGTCGCCCTTTCTGCCGGAATTCCAGTGGCCCTCTTCGGAATTGATCGTGTAACCGGCCGACCATTGATCGTTATGAAACCGTGCCTCGTCAAATACAAAGAACTCGGCCTCGGGCCCGAAATAGCAAGTGTCGGCCAGCCCAGTAAATTTAAGATAGCTCTCGGCCCGCACCGCGACCGAGCGCGGATCGAGGCCGTAGCCTTCCTTCGTGATAGGGTCGACGACGTTAGCAATAAGGCAGAGGGTCGTTTCCTCCGCGAACGGGTCGATCCAGAACCGCGACGGATCGGGAACAAGCAGCATGTCCGACTCGTTGATCGCCGCCCAGCCGCGTAATGACGAGGCGTCAAAGCCGAAACCATCTTCAAAACACCCTTCGGTCAATTGATCGATCGGAAATGTCAGGTGGTGCCAGGTACCCGGCAGGTCCGTAAAGCGCACAGAGACAAATCTCGCCTCCTGGTCGGTGGCGAAGGATAAAACGTTTTTCGCGTTCATTGATTCTCCTGAGTTTAGGTAAGCGTTACAGCCATAGCGGCAAATCTGCAAAAAGAAGCTGGGAATTAAAAAAGGAAATTCTACATTACCGAAACCGATCTTTAAAATGCGGATTCAAAAATTTTTGAGAATACGCGGCTTCATTCGCTTTATCGCGATCCGCCGTTCGACTTCTTAACGCCCAAAAACGAAAAGGCGACTCGCAAGAGCCTCCCGTTAATGCCGGTATTTGGATGGCGGTCTATTTCTTAGGGGTTTCGATCCTATCCTGCGACGCGAAAGCGATCTGCTTGCCCTGCTCGTTTAAGAACGAGACTCTTGCATAGCCCTTGACCGGCCCGGTTTGCAGCACTTTCTGCAAATATTCCCGCTGAGCGTCGGCATCGAGCTTTTCATAGTCGCCGGTGACGACTGCATACAGCATATTTCCGCTGACCTTTGATACCTTGATGTATTTCTTTAGTTCGGGCTTGTCAAGATCAACGACCTTTACGCCGTTGTTAAAGACCTCATCGCCCGCGTAGTACTCGGACCAAACATAAATACCGAGACTCGCGAAGACCACGAGGATAGTCGTCAGAAGCAGCCAGCGGTTGACGCCGAACAGATTTGACCTGCTCCCTTTTTCCGCTCCGGCTTTCTTTGGCTTACCGACGCTTGTTCGCGGACCGTTGGTACTGAGAGTCATCCTGGGGCTGGCTGATTTGACGGCGGCCGGCTCGGGAGTAACTTCCTCTAGGTCGCCCTGCAGCTCGCCGAGTTCGATCGTCCTGGCAGCCGCTTCGGACAAAGTTTCGCCGTTCAGCTTAAGAAATCTTGCGGGCAGGACTCCGTTGGACCGCTGCATTTCCGCCCAAACCAGCTCGATGACCTTGTTCGCGATCTTGACATTGCACTCGACGGCTGCGGCGGCAACCTCGGGAACAAAAAACGCTTCGCCGATGGTATCTTTCAACCGGCAGATCCGCTCGAACAAATTGCTGGCGCGCATCTCGTTTAGGTCGGCGGCGCCAGTTACTTCGCTGATGAAGTCGTCGAAGCTCAGGACGAGAAGCGTCATATCGGCATCATCGTGGACGGTATCACCGCCCCGACCATACCAATCCGCGTATCGTTCCTTGAGGTGCCTGGTTATTTCACCGCGCGGGCATAGAAGATCTCGTTGTTCGCGCTCGGCAAACTTTGAGAAGAGCCTCGTGACGACAAAATCAAACTTCGAGGCCGTTGCCCTGCTGAATGCCACGCTGCGGTAAAAGAGGAGCAGCGCGAAAAGCGTCTGGGGGCTCAGTGCCGGATTTGCCTTTTCGGCATATCGGCGAAGGGCCTCGACCGAAAGATTTCTGTCGCGTTCGGCCAGGACAGCTTCCCAGCTTTCGAGCCGCGATGCCAAGGCTGCTTCCGCCTCAAAGAATTCGTCGCTTTCCGGATTTCCGGAGGCTTGTTCAAAGGTGTGAAGCGCCTTTTTCAAATGCAGGTCGTCAACGGCCACTCTGCCCGAATTATTGGCCCTGTCTTCGGCCGCCCGAAGCACATATTCAGTGAACTGAAGCGCCTGAAACCTGTCAGCAAGGTTTTGGGCCTGTGTCTCAGCGCCGTGATGGTGGCCATTCGACAGCGAAGATGCGCTCGCGGGCAGAGTCCATTTGGAACCACTGGAGTCGCGCCCGTGTGCCTTGGTCAGGATGGATGAGTCGCGATCGTTCGCTTTTTGCGAACTCTTTCCGTTCCCGTTCGTTACGGGTAAGGTCCGCTCGACAACCGTCTCTTCGAGAAGATTTTGTTTTTTTAATTCGACAACCAGGTCTTCAAAAACGTTCATTGGGGAACCTATGACCTATTACAATATCGGCAAAAACCTAAGGAAGTATCTGCCTGATCTCGCCCGTTTGCGTGACCTCGTACTCGTAGATATTAGTGTCACCGGTAGAGTTACGAGTAGCGGTGATGGTGTAACCGTCGTGCAGCTCGGCGTCCGTCGGCGTACCAGGAACCATAGTGTACGTAAAGTTGTTGCGGCCGAGCTCTCCGCCGCCGGCCGACTTGCCCAATCCTCCTCCGAGCAAGCTATTTAGCTCATCCAGGCGCCCAAATCGATTGTTTTGCGAAAAGTACGCGACCTGAGTCGACGCAACTGTGCGCATCACGGCGAACGTGCTGCCGTTTTCCGCCGCCCGAACGCCCTTTTGCAGAGCTGGGATCGCGATCGCCGCGATAATGCCGATAATCACGACGACGAGTAAAAGCTCAATCAACGAGAATCCTTTCTGGCTAATGCTCTTCATTTTGACAGAACCTCTATTGATAAAATTGCAACTTTGCTGACAGTTTTTGTTACCTATTTTTGGCAGTTACCCGCGTTTAACGGGGAATCCGGCGCCCGAACTGCTTGATTTTACCGATTTTGACCTCCGGCGCCCGAGGCCTGTGTCCGTGACCAATGCAACGGGTATGCCACAGCGATCTCTGACAAGCCGTTGCTGAAAAAAGAGTTATTATTCAGCATTTTGAATTTTGATAGATTTTTATTAAGCTATCAGTTTTTACGTGTTGAACGCCGGATGGTCGATCCGGCCTGTTGGAGTATCGAGAATTGACTGCGGTTACTGAAAAGACGATCGAGACCTATGGTATTGAAAACTGGGGCGCCGACTATTTCGGCGTTAACCGTAAAGGTAACCTGATCGTTCGTTCACCTGAGGACGAAAATCTCACCGCCGACGTCTTCGAGGTCATTGTCGACCTGCAAAAACGGGGGGTTGACACACCGATCCTGCTTCGCTTTCCCCAGCTTCTCTTTGGCCAGATAAGAAGGCTTCAAACGGCATTTAAGAAGTCTATCCGCGAATTCGAGTATCAAGGCCGGCACCTTTGCGTCTATCCGATGAAGGTCAATCAGAACCGCGCGGTCGTCGAAGAGTATCTGAAGGAAGGCTCGCGATATGACTTTGGTCTCGAGGCCGGATCGAAAGCGGAGCTCTATGCGGCGCTTGGCCTTGAACAGGCTAAAGACAGCCTTCTTGTGTTGAACGGATTTAAGGACCGGGAGTTCGTCAGACTAGCCTTTGCCGGTGCAGCCGCGGGCAAAAATGTCGTCATTGTGATCGAAAAACTGAGCGAATTGGAACATACGCTCTCGATCGCCGATGAGATCCTTGCCGAAAACCCAGACGCGAATCTGCCGATGATCGGTGTCCGGGTCAAGCTTTACGCAAAGGGCTCGGGAAAATGGGAGAAATCGGGCGGCGAGGCAGCGAAATTCGGCCTCACAACAACCGAAATTCTCGAAGTGATCCGTCAGATCCAGGAAGCCGGCCGGAGCGACATGCTCAGGCTGCTGCATTTTCACATCGGCTCGCAGCTTACTGATATCAAACGAATTAAGAACGCGATGAAAGAGGCGGCCCGGACCTACGCCAAGATCCGGCAGATGGGCATGCCGATCGACTTTCTCGATGTCGGCGGCGGCATGGCGGTCGACTATGACGGATCGCGGACGTCATTCGAATCATCGGCCAACTACAACGCTCGCGAGTTTGCCAACGACGTGATTTACGTCATCAAAATGGTTTGCGATGACGAAAATGTCCCCCATCCGACCATCATTCAGGAATCGGGCCGTTATCTTTCGGCCTATCACGCGATACTCGTTACAAACATACAGGACGAGATCGAAACCGTCGTCGAAGACATCACTCCAATGAAAATGGAGAAGGACGACCCACAGGTCGTCCGCGAGCTGTACGACCTCCGCGAGACGATAAACGCCAAAAATTATCGCGAGTATTATCACGACGCTCTCGAGCATCGCGAGGACCTTTTCCAGATGTTCAACCTCGGCCTGATCACGCTCGAGGACAAGGGCAAAGGCGAGGTGCTCTTTTGGGACATCTGCGAGAGCGCCGACCAGTACGCCCAGCATAAAAAGTACGTTTCCGAAGAGTTTGACGACCTTCGCCGCCTGATGTCGTCAAAATATCTGGCCAACTTTTCGGTGTTTCGGTCGATGCCCGACAACTGGGCGCTCGAGCAGCTCTTTCCGATCATCCCGATACATAGGCTCAACAAAAAGCCAACCGAATATGCTACGCTTTGTGATATCACTTGCGATTCTGACGGTGTCGTTGACAAATTCGTCGATCTGCACGACGTCAAGCATGTTCTCGAGCTTCATAAGCTCGAGAAGGGCGAGCCTTACTTTTTGGCGATGATGTTAGTGGGTGCGTACCAGGAAGTGATGGGCAACAACCATAACCTGTTTGGCTTGCCCAATGAAGCTCATATTTTTATCGGCGACGACGGACATATCATCCGCAAAGTGATCTACGGCTCGACGTTGGGCGACGCGCTGGCGACCGTCAGGTTTGACACGGACCAGCTTCACGATACGTTTCGCCGTGCCGTGATGCATAGGATCAAGAACGGCGAGCTTTCGACAAAGGAAGGCAATAGCTGGATCGAATTTTACGAGGACCAGACCGACAGTTATACATATCTAACGCCGAACGGTCATCGACATGAGGATGGAAAAAGGTAAAGCCGGGGCTTTCGGCTTTTGCACATCTTCATCTGATAAATTTAATTTTTGGAGAATGTAATGGTAGCTCAAAAGAAAACTAAGGCTTCGAAATTT
>DASXPW010000389.1:0-4354 GCA_036493385.1 Pyrinomonadaceae bacterium | reverse complement strand
CATGTGTGGACAACGCAAATATGAATCGCCCCGCCAACAGCAACTCCAATACGAACGCCAACGCGACTACAGCCAAGGCTCCGCCCACGACGGATGCTTTGCTGGCTATTGAAAAGGACGCACAGGCCGCCTACCAGAAGGGCGACGGAGCGTTCTTTGAGAACATGCTCTCGGACAAGTTCTCGATGAACATGAATGGCCATCAGTCTGATAAGGCCGCGGCTGTAAAGGTTATCAGCGGCGTCAAATGCGACGTTAAGACACCTGCCGCTTATGAGGAACAAAAGATGTCGATGATCGATCCTGACACCGCCGCATTGGTCTACAAAGCAACGATGGACGCATCGTGCACCTACGAGGGCAAGACCGAAAAGGAGCCCAGCCCGGTTCGCGTCGCGTCGGTTTTCGTGCGAAACGGCGACAAGTGGCAGGCCGTGTGGCACGGCGAGACGCCGATCATTACGGATCCTAAGACATATACTCCGCCGAAGCCAATGTCTGCAGCACCCTCTTCCGGAATGAGCAATTCAAACTCGATGTCGAATTCAAATTCGAGTTCAATGGCAAACACTAACGCCAACAGCTCGACTTCAGGCGGTAACGTTGATGCCCTGGCGGCTGTCGAGCGTGCCGGCTGGGATGCCTGGAAGAATCATGACAATGCCAAGCTGCAAACGGTCTCGACGAGCGGAGCCAGCTTCGTCGATCTGTTTGGCAACTATGCGGCAAACCAGGCTGAGACGTTAAAGCTATGGAACGGCGAAGGCTGCACGATCAACAGCACGAACGTATCCGATACCTCGGGTGAGATGCTCTCACCGACGACCGGAGTTTTGTTCTTCAAAGCAACGGCCGACGGCACCTGCAACGGAATGAAAGTCCTGCCAGTCTGGGGCACTTCGTTCTACGTGAAAGATGGCGATGCGTGGAAGCTGGCATTCGGGTTTGAGACCCCGGCCTAGTTTGAGCTCAAGTTAATACGTCGATGGAGCGTCATGCGACGCTCCTTTTTTTCGGAATAACGAATAACTATTGGTTCGATCTTGCCGTCTTGAGTGAGCTGATAAGCATCTTCTGAAGCTCGATACAATCCTCAAGTAATGACTCAGCAAGCTTCTCGCCAACGTAATCCGAATCGCGTAACAGCCTTAGCCACAAATTTGTTTTGAATGCCTCTTTGTTTGCGAGCGAATATCGCGAAGTAAAATCTGAGTGATCGGGAGATTGGCGAGCTTCTTCGATAAACATCGCGATGTAGGTGCCCGAATCAAGCACTTTTCTCGCAAGAACGAATTCCCTCTTTTCGTGTTGAGATACTCACTCAGTTTGACGATCCTCAGCGCAAATTTATATGCCTTGTCCTGCAGTATGCTCATTTCGATCACTCCTTTGTTTTTGCTATTCCATATTCGATATTCGTTATTCGTTATTTCGGAAGATTTAAGAACGAAGAAATTCTTAGCTCGCTGCCGTCGGTCGATACCGACACCATGCCTCGCTCGCCTGTTGTTAGTACTGCCGCTCCACTGGCGCGCCAGCGGTCGACGACCTCGCGGTGCGGATGACCAAATCGCGAGTGGCGTCCGACCGAGATGACGGCATACCGTGCGCCGACTTTATCGACAAACTCCTGCGTTGATGACGTGCGACTTCCGTGATGCGGCACCTTGATCACATCGGCGGTCAAATTGCCGGCGCCATTGACCAGCTCGGTTTCCGCTTCGCGCTCGATATCGCCCGTCAGGAGAAACGCGCGCGAGCCGTATACGATTCGCAGAATGACTGAATGGTTGTTGTCCGATGGTGCATCAGTCGAGCGGTCTGCACGCGGATAAAGAACTTCGACACTTGCTCCGCCAAATTTGAGCTGCTGCCCTCGCGAAACGTAATCGAAAGGAACACCTCGATCGCGCAGCACTGCGGCGAGTTCCTGGAATTCCGGATCGGCCGCCGGCATGCGGCCAAACAGGGCCTCGCCGACGCTGAAGTTCTTTGCGACATCGGTGAGCCCCTGAATGTGATCGGCATCCGCGTGCGTCGCCAGAATATAATCGATGTGCGAATAGCCCTTTTGCCAGAGCACCGGTGAGACGACCGCTTCGCCGACGCCCTGCCGATCGGGTTCAAAGGTTGCTTCCTCATCTTCTTCTTCATCTCCGCGAAACTCCATTCGACCGCCGCCGTCCACAAGCATCGTCTGTCCATTTGGAAACGTGATCAACGCCGAGTCGCCCTGCCCGACATCCAAAAAATCAATATGCAAACGGCGATCGGCCCGAGGCGAGCTCAATGGATGCGCGACGATCAACAGTCCGACCAAGGCGACAATAACCGCCGCTGAGGCGATCGTCTTATCCAAACCAAAAGTATTCCGAACAGCCCGCAGGTCTATTTTTTGTCTTGCAACCGCAAACGGATCCCAATGCCACAACGCAAACGCCAAACCAACGACGGGAAAATAATAGAGAACGTAGATCAGCGATGCGGCGCCGGAGTAATTCGGCACACGCCAACTTGCCCAACTGCTCGCCACAAGCTTATGCGGCGCGGTCGCGATCATATAGTTAAGAAACTCAGCGAGTACAATGAACGGCTCGCCGAGGAAACTGCTGAAATGCGATATCGTGATGCCGAGGATCGCCGAAATACTCTCGCCGGCCATAACGACACCGACCCACAGATTCATCACGACCGACACCGGCGTTACGCGATGAAAATAAATGATGAGCAAGGGCAGCATCCAGATCTGTGCAACTAGCGACACGATAAGTCCCTCGACAACGCGCGTCGTCACGGTCTGCGAAAGGCGGCCGGCGATCGCGGGTAGAAACGGTGATTTGAATATTCTCGCCGTCCAGATTTGTCGAGAGATCTCGATCTTCCATGCGGCTGGCTGCCAATAGAGCATCTGGCAGAGACGCCGCAGCCGGCCGCCAACGTTGGGTGGAAACGGTAACGCAGAGCTCGGCATCCACGACCCGATCGCGCGAAGCTTCTCGATCAGCGGAAACCCCATCGTCACGATCGCGGCGACACTCACGATCGTCAGTTGAAATGAAGTATTAAAAATGTCCGACGGCCGCCATGCGAGCAGCAACAAGATGCAGAGTCCGAGCGCATTTAAAAGGCTGCCTTGGCGATAAATGACTCGCGAAAAGAGCAGTATCGTAAACATTGCGCTCGCTCGCACGACTGGCGGATTGGCGCCTACAGCCAACGTGTATGCCCAGAGCAGCGAGCAAACGACGGCGAATTGGACTGATCTTTTTCTTGTGAAAGAACTGACAACGATCAACAGAATGCCGCCAATAAACGTGATATGCAGGCCGGAGATCACAAGCACATGAAACGTTCCGCCTTCGCGAAATACAGCGGCCGTGTCTTTGTCGAGAAAGTATTTGCTGCCGAGCATCGACGCCGTCAGAACACCTGCTGTCGGAGGCGAAAATTTTGCGTGAAAGTCTGCGATCAGCGATCGCCGCACATCATAGATCCAACGCAGCGGCCCCCAAGCAGATCCATCAGCGAGCTTTTCGATCAGCAGAGGACTCTTCAGCGTCGCGGTCGCGTCGATGCCTTCCCGGTCGAGCAATTCGATGCGCGACGGCACGCCCGGATTTATGTATTGGTCCTCGCGTACGAGGTTACATGCGACCGAGATCCGCGAACCGCTTCGCAAACCGAGATCATTGAGATCTGCGAACGATCGCTCGTCGGCGATGACAACAAACAACCGAGCATTCCCCGATGCAGTCCGACTCTGCCCTCGATCAGTGAGTCTCTCAGTTGCGAGCGTTATCAGGGCACCATCGGGCATTGGTTCGGGCGTGCCAACGATGTGACCCTCAATCTCAACCGGCGCGCCGGTTGGTAATATTCCGCTATCGATCAGTACGCGAAGCCTGTCGCCGCGAATTCCCGCATTTTCGAGCGAAAGCGATAACCCACCGAGGATAAAAAACGCGATCATGACAAACAACGATCCGGCTCCCGAACGTCTACCGATGAACGCGGCGGCACAACAGACAGCAACCAACGCAACGAATAGTGTCAGGCTCACCGGAAACCAATGCGAGAAGATTATGCCCGCGGTGAACGCCCCGGCCAGTATGGCCAGCGGATACTGCGCGTAGGACCGTTTCGGCTGGGGCTCAGTCATCGTGAGGAACTGGATCTGACTTAACTAATGTTCTGATCTCGCGAAACTTTTTCTCGCTGATACCGGGCACCAGAAGCAATCCTTCAGGACGGCGAAACGGGCCGTTTTGGTCCCGAAACTCAACGATTCGATGCGCGAGCGTGTCGCCTATGCCCGGCAGCCTCATTAGTTCCTCGACCGAAGCTCGGTTAATGT